>CAZRIQ010000140.1:0-6224 GCA_964600175.1 uncultured Melioribacter sp.
TCTTTTCCGCTGTTGAGTCCTATGTCGGAATCTTCCCACATATCCGTTAAAGTTTTCTTATCGTACTTATCAAGATACTTTGAAGCTTCTTGTTCAATAGCTTTTATTAAATTTTGATCCCACGTACCTTCGTCCGAAAGCTGATCCTGAAGTACATTCCAGATCGACTTTTTCTTTTGTCCGGGGGCATGTTGCTTTTTAAGTATGGCCACTAAATCGTTTACGGATTTTTTAATTGTCTGTCCCATTGTTTTCCCTAACCATAAGATTCACATACTAAAGTTACTAAATTGATTAAAAAAGTCACCTGCAAATTTATTTCATGAAATTTTTTTAATAGACGTGCGTCTATATCTAAAGTTATTTGAGCGCGAAAAAATACACGGCTTCGAATAAAATTTATTTGCAAAAATCAATTAAGTCAAATGAAATTTAACTGACCTGCTAATGAAAAACAGATCAACTTTGATTAACTTCGATTCAAGAATAAATGCGGTTTGTAATTGAGCAATTGCCCCTGTAGTTCAATGGATAGAACGCGAGCCTCCGGAGCTCGAAGTGTGGGTTCGATTCCCGCCGGGGGTACGAAGATTAAAATGTAGAGACGATTCGGTAAATCGTCCCTATTGACAATAAAAAGAAGACGACCCATTGGGCCGTCTCTGCGGGAAGAATTTATTTTTCCGACATGAAGGGATATCTGTAGTCTTTTGGCGGGATGAAATTTTCCTTTATTGTTCTTGCCGATACCCACCTAATTAAATTCAAATAGCTGCCGGCTTTGTCATTTGTACCGCTTGCGCGCGCACCGCCGAACGGCTGCTGACCAACAACCGCACCTGTCGGTTTATCGTTAATGTAGAAATTGCCTGCAGCGTTTGTAAGTACTTTGTCTGCAAGTTCAACAGCTTTTCTATCCTGTGCGAATATTGCACCCGTCAATGCGTAACCCGAAGTTTCATCGCAGAGATGCAATGTTTCTTCGTACTTGCTATCGTCGTAAACATAAATAGAAAGTACAGGACCGAAAATCTCCTCTTCCATCGTTTTGAATTTTGGATTCGAAGCCAGGATGATCGTCGGTTCAATAAAGTACCCTTTTGAGTCGTCATACTTTCCGCCGGTAATGAATTCGGCTTCGTTGGATTTCTTTGCGTAGTTAATGTAACCGGTTATGGAATCGAAAGCGTTTTTATCGATCACGGCATTCATAAAGTTAGAAAAGTCGCGCACGTCACCCATCTTAATTGTCTTTATTTCTTCGACCAAATAATCTTTCAGTTTTGCCCATATTGATTTTGGAATATATGCACGCGAAGCTGCAGAACATTTTTGTCCCTGATACTCAAATGCACCGCGAATCAATGCAGCACCTAAAGCTTCCATGTCTGCACTTGCGTGAGCAAAAATAAAATCTTTACCGCCGGTTTCGCCCACGATTCTCGGGTACGCTTTATACTTCGATAAATTTGAAGCGGCAGTTTTCCACATGCTTTGAAAGGTTGGAGTGCTTCCGGTGAAATGTATTCCGCCGAAATGTTCGGAAGCCATTACGGGAATTCCAACCTTTGAACCTGAACCCGGAATAAAGTTGATAACTCCGTCGGGTAATCCGGCTGCCTGCAATAGTTTCATTATCCAATAACCGGAGTATACTGCACTCGATGCCGGTTTCATTAGTGCAACGTTTCCCATAATTGCCGGGGAAGTCGGAAGGTTTCCTGCAATCGAAGTAAAGTTGAACGGGGAAACGGCAAATATAAATCCTTCAAGAGGTCTGTATTCCATTCTGTTCCACATTCCAAAAGGAGAGTGAAGCGGCTGCTGCTGATAAATCTGCATCGCATAGTAAGCGTTGAACCTGTAAAAATCCACAAGCTCTGCCGCAGCATCAATTTCCGCTTGGAATGCATTTTTACTTTGTCCCAGCATTGTTGCCGCATTTAAGATGTATCGCCATTCGGTTAGACTTAGTAAGTCGGCGGCTTTAAGAAATACTGCGACTCTATCCTGCCAACCCATTCTCGACCATGTTTTATGAGCTTCCATTGCCGAATCTATTGCTGCAGTTACTTCTTTTTCGCTTACTTTATGATATTTGCCAATGATTGTTTTGTGATCGTGAGGCAGCACACAATTGCCTGTGTCGCCGGTTCTGATTTCTTTTCCGCCGATGATTATGGGAATATCAATCTGCTGATTTTGAAGTTCTTCTAATTTTGATTTTAGTGCGGCTCTTTCGGGTGAGCCGGGCGCATAATTTTTTACCGGTTCGTTCGGGGGTAACGGTACATTAAAAATTGCGTTAGC
This sequence comes from uncultured Melioribacter sp., assembly GCA_964600175.1. Classification (GTDB taxonomy): domain Bacteria; phylum Bacteroidota; class Ignavibacteria; order Ignavibacteriales; family Melioribacteraceae; genus Pyranulibacter. Next base: position 2,311 of record CAZRIQ010000140.1, read on the forward strand.
CATATAGAATCCTTTTTCTTTAAGAATAAAAATTAGTGACGGTAAGTTATAAAAATTTACCCGTGAGTTCACATCATGTAATTGTAAAAGGTATATAAAATCTTTGTTAAGAGATTAAAAACGAATGTCTTTGGAAATACCTATTTGTTTACCCGGCAAATCTCCTCAGTTTTTTCATAAATACTAAAATTAAAATAACAGACAGCCCCAGGATTCCCGTCAAAATTAGAAAGTAATCGCTGTGATTGAAATCGCTGTAAAACTTACCGAGAAGACCCGAACCGTAGCTGCCGAGTGCAGTGGCGCCGAACCATCCACCCATCATTAATCCTTGAATTTTCGGAGGTGCAACTTTCGTTACAAATGATAGTCCCAGCGGCGAGATTAAAATTTCCGCAAGTGTAACAACGAAATATGTTGAGATTAACCACATTGGCGACATGATATTTTGATCTAAATTTCCGCCGTGCAAAGAAGCGGGAATCATAATTGCCATCGCAATTCCCATTACGAACATCCCTATCAAAATTTTAACCGGCGTTGCCGGCTCTTTACCCACCTTGTTTAATCGTGAAAAATATGCGAGCATCAGAGGTGTTAGCACTAAAATGAAAAATGGATTAAAGAATTGATAAGTCTCAGGTCTTAAAATGTCGGATTTAATTGTAGACCTTTCGGCAAAGAGTGTGAGTGCAAAACCGTTTTGATAAAATCCTACCCAGAAAAAGCTTGCGATCAAAAATAAAATCATGAGCGTTACAATTCTTTGCGTGAATTCTTCCTTTCCCATCTCCTTATAGTTTTGATTTACAACCTGTGCCGAGGCGTCCGCATTTTTCCGGTAGTCGAATGTGATCAAACTTTTCTTCCCCAACTCGAAAGTTACAATACAAATTAACAAACCGATTCCAGCAGCGGCGAAGGATACATTGTAATTTCCGAACACATTGAAAAGTAAAGTTGCTGCAAGCGGTGCAATTGTGGCACCGACGTTTACGCCCATATAATATATGTTAAATCCCGCATCCTTTAATTCGGGTTTGTTGTGATAAAGATTCCCAACCAACACTGCGATGTTTACTTTAAAAACTCCGGTGCCGAATGCAATTAAAAATAAGCCGAAGAAAAATAATGCAACTGCATTTGCCGAGGAAAGGAAAAGGAATCCGAAACCGATTGACATAATAAAAGCGCCGATTCGAACAGTATTGAAATTTCCTAAAATTTTGTCTCCGAGCCATCCTCCTAAAATTGGGATGAAATAAACCAGCCCGAGAAACCAGCCGTAATAATTTCCTTTTGTGGCATCATCCCACTTGAATTCTTTTTCCATATAGAGAACGAGAATTGCCATTAATGTATAGAATCCGAAACGTTCCCACATTTCTGTAAAGAAAAGAACCATAATTCCTTTTGGATGTTTTTTGAACATGGTCACTCCGTGAATAGTAAATATTAAGAATGCATTTGCATTAAACTAATTATTGTGATATTCTTTCTTATGCCTGTGTTTATTTAGAAATCGCATTTTTTCTATTTAATCTTCCGGATGTATCCATTCGGCAATTTTTCTAAAACGTGGAGTGAAAAGCATTAAATATCCACTCTATCTGTGATAATCAATCGAATCTGTGTCATCTGTGTTCTATTAATAGAACACGGATAACACAGATAAAACCGATTTACACTGATCAAATCTTTTCGGATGACATTGCTTCAACGTCATCAATCTTTTTCGGAATTGGAACACCTAAAACTTTGCATCCTTTTGCTGCAATTACAATATCGTCTTCAATTCTTATTCCGCCGAAGCCGATGTATTTTTTAACTTTGTTATAATTAATATGCTGGCTGAACTTTTTCTCTGCTTCCCACTGCTGAATTAATTCGGGTATAAAATAAATTCCGGGTTCGACGGTCAACACAACTCCCGGCACCAATTCTTTTCCGTATCTTAAATAACTTAATCCGAATTGCTCGCTTCTTATGACTTTTGTTGAATAACCCGTATTCTGCTCACCAAAATTTTCCATATCATGAACGTCCAGCCCGAGCAAGTGACCGAGTCCGTGAGGATAGAACAAAGCATGTGCACCTTTTTCAACAGCTGTTTTCATATTTCCTTTCATTAATCCAAGTGTTTTTAATCCTTCTGCAATTACAAGTGCAGATTTTAAATGAACCGACCGCCATGTAATTTTCGGTCTTGCCATTTTGATTGCCGCCATCTGTGCATCAAGAACTATTTGATAAATTTCCTTTTGCTTTTGTGTGAACTTACCTGAAACTGGAAATGTTCTTGTAATATCGCTTGCATAGTGATTAAGGGACTCGGCGCCTGAGTCATTGACAACTATATCTCCATTTTTCAAAATGTTATTATGGTAATGATTGTGAAGAGTTTCGCCGTGTTTTGATAGGATGGTAGGGAATGACAGTCCATTGCCCATTGTGAGAGCTATTCCTTCAATGAAACCCGCAACTTCTCTTTCGACCATTCCGTGTCGCGCAAGCTGCATTGCGGTGGTCTGCATTACGTATGATGTTTGTATAGCTGTTTCGATCTCTTTCAGCTCTTCGCTTGATTTTATATTTCGCTGGTCGGCAACTGCTCTTATTAATTCTACAGAAGCATAATTGTTGACAGTTTCGGCATTAATTCCAAGTAAGCCTTCTAATTTTAACATGTTGTCATAGCGATACTGCGGTACAAAATGAATTTTTCGTCCCTGTGTAATTGCTTTTTTAATTGTTGACTCAAGCTGGGAAAGAGAAGCCGTTTTTGTTACGCTTACTTTTGAGGCGAGTTGTTTAATTGTAGGCTGGGGACCCATCCAAACGGTATCGTCTATAGTGAAGTCGTTTCCAAATATGATTTCCTTTTTTTCGTCTGCGTCGATCACGGCAAAAAGTCCTGACAGATCCAATCCGAAATAATAGAGAAATGTGCTGTCTTGACGGTATTTATAAGTGTTGTCGGCGTAATTCATTGGTGCTTCGTCATTTCCAGGAAAAAGAATTAAACCCGATTTAATTTTTTTCTTTAATTGTTCTCTTCTTTTGATGTAAACTTTTTCATCGAACATTTTTAACTCCGTTTTTAAATTTTCTAATTGTGGGACGAAGTTTCAACTTCGTCCAAATACAAAATTGCTGTCGAAGCCGTTGCTTCGACCTACAAACGTTGATTATTATTGTTTCACCCTCGTTAAAGTCAGACGAAGTCTGTCGACCTAACGGGGCTTTTTGTTTTAACAGTTTTATTGTGTTACTAATATATCGTCCCTATGGAACTTAACACCAAACGTGGATTCTTGTTAAATAAAATAAGCCTCGGAGAGGCGAAACATTAGTAACACAAGGACTTAAAGAACATGGTTAAGCTCCGTTGGAGCGACACAAGAAAATTAGTGCGACGAATGTTCCGTCCGTTTAATAATCTCGTTTTGCAGATCGATACCGAGATCGACAAAGTAATCGCTGTAACCTGCAACACGCACAATCAAGTCTCTATATTTTTCCGGTTGCTTTTGCGCATCTCGTAGTGTATCAGCATTCACCACGTTAAATTGAATATGGTGACCGCCCAATTTAAAATAAGTTCTGATTAAATGTAACAGCTTTTCCTGTCCATTATCTGATTCCAAAATTTGAGGTGTAAATTTCTGATTCAGCAACGTTCCGCCGGTTCGAATGTGATCGATCTTTGATGCGGATTTTAAAACAGCCGTCGGTCCGTGAATATCACATCCCTGCACGGGAGAAATTCCTTCACTTAAAGGTTCATGTGCAAATCGTCCGTCCGGCATTGCACCGGTAACACTTCCAAAATAAACGTGCGAGGTTGTTGGAAGCAGATTTATCCTGAAATGTCCGCCGCGTGTGTTTGGTATGCCGTCAACAGCACAAAAGAA
>CAZRIQ010000141.1:0-6222 GCA_964600175.1 uncultured Melioribacter sp.
GATCGTTGAAACATACAATTGCAGTAGGATAATCCTCACGGTTTTTATTTTTAAAATACTCTATGGTATTGGCAAAACTTTCTTCGAAATTAGAACCCACAGATACAATCATATCTTTATTAAAGACCAAGGGACTTTCACTAAATGCATGACGAAATCCTTCAATGCGTTCCTGAGTGTGAGATGAATTCGGGGGTCCGGCAAAATGTACAATCTTTGTATGACCGCTGTCTATTATATATTTTACCGCTTTCTTAATAGCTCTTAAGTTGTTTATTGCAACTACGTTTGCCTGAATTCCTTTTACGTCTTCCAACAAAACAAATGGATAATTAATCATCTTCAGTTTAAAAAGGTGTTCAATTTCGGATGTGCCTTCTACGATAGGTGCAATAATTGTTCCTTTAATATCCTTAGTAGAAAAAATATGGGAAAACTTTTTTTCACATTCGTGATCGTTTTCGGAGCTGGTAACTATTACGGAATAACCTTTACTGTTTGCATATTCTTTAACACCGGTAGCTATAGAAGTATAAAAGGGATAATTTAGATCCTTAATGATAACACCGATACTTTTATCCTGATCACCGTTCTTCAGATTTCTTGCAACACCCTTGGGACGAAAGTTAAGTTCTTTCATCACAGCTAAAATATGATCTCTTGTTGCCGGTCTTACTGTGTTTTTCGCGTTAATAACTGCAGATACCGTACCCTTAGAAACACCCGCACGTTTTGCTACCTCTTCAATTGTAACCTTCCTCACAAATTTCTCCCAGGGCCTAAATTACTTCCGATTCAAATATAACTAAAACGCTTCAATTTTTTGTTAAACATACAAATATTTTCTGAAAATTTGGAAAACCAAAGCTTCAGTTAAATTTACACATAAACTAACTAAGTATGATGAAAGATAACGTCTCTTCAGCTGTAATAAAATACTTTCTAACGGGTTGTTTTAAAATGAAATACATTTTTCAGAATCGCGACTATAACGTGATAAATATTTGATCTTAATAAAGGTTAGCATGTTTATGCACTTCAATGCCGCTTCATTGCTAAAACTTTTTATCTGTGGGTTTGCTTTTTCATTTTAAAGATAATTTAAATTACTCTGGATAACCGCGGGTAAGCTTTAAGAGTTGTTTCAGGGACTACTAGTTTGCTGCGCTTCTTCAATATGTACATTAATTCAAAAGCGTTTGGAACAGCATCCCCTTTCGGATGATTGTTCAATATAATATATATGCCTTTAACTGAATCATACATGTCTTTAATACGATGATCAATATCCATTAACTCACCAAATGAATATAGATAGCTATACCTTTCGTTTTGTTGTTCATAAGTTTGTTTCTTATTAAAATTGCTAAGTGATTTTTTCCATGCAGTTTCATTTCTCCCGTGTAATCTTATATACAAGTATTCACCAACAGGCAAAGGATTGAATTCAACAGCCTGTCCTAAAATTGGCTGGTCTATTGTACACAACGAAGACTTAGTGGTTTTGATGAAATCAAAAAACCGGTCAATGATTTGTGTCTGACTTCGATAAACTTTTCATATTCCGAAAAGGTGTCAACAAGATTTTTGAGATGGTTTGCATTCTCTGTGCTCAATTCAAACGAATAAGGAAATTGCAGTAACAGTCCCCCTAATCGATTTGCCTTTTGAAATTTATCAAGGCAATATTTTACTGCGCTTGTCTGTTCTTCCGTAAAGAAACGTTTATGTGTAAAATCCTGGTGAAGTTTCATTGTGAATTGAAAATCTTCAACGTCACTGACTTTGTTAATCCAACTATCGACTACTTTGGGATTTATATAGGTATAAAAACTTGCATTTACTTCAACGACATTAAAAAACTGCGAGTAAAATGACAACCAGTCAAAGCTTTTTGTTTGCTTCTGAGGATAAAAACTTCCGATCCAGTCTTGATAAAACCAGCCGGCAGTACCAATATAATTTTTTTTCATAGCTATTTTATAATCTTTGGGGCAACCATCGCAAGTATGCCGCAAGCAGTGTCTGTAAGTCTCTAGAATACTAAGGATATTGAGGAGAGAGAGGGATTCGAACCCTCGGTACCCTTGCAGGTACACTTCCTTTCCAGGGAAGCCAGATCAACCACTCCTGCACCTCTCCTTTTTGTTGTTTGCAAATATATCAATTAGAGAAATGAAATTGAAATTTATGCCGGTATTACATTACGAAATCTTGATAGAAACATCATTCAACTATATTTTGTTATTCTTAGTAAATAATACAAGGATAAAATCTCATAAATTTTTATCGGTTGAGGTTATCATAAACTAGAATTTTTCCCAAATATTTATAATCGTTAAAGTGAATTTGAGAGTGTTATTTTATACTTTAGTTTTGTTCAATTAAAGATAATTCTTGGGAAAGGTGGCAGAGTGGTTGAATGCGGCGGTCTCGAAAACCGTTGTCCGGCGTTCGCCGGACCGGGGGTTCGAATCCCCCCCTTTCCGCAATGTACTTTGCTTATATATTGAAAAGTAATAAAGACAATTCTTATTATTACGGGTCAACGGAAAATTTACTTAACCGTTTGAAACTGCATAATGCCGGCAAAGTAAGGTATACTAAAAGTCATCGGCCGTGGATTATTCATTATCACGAAGAATTTGGAACTCGGACTGAAGCTGTAAAAAGAGAATTGTTCTTTAAGAGTATTGCTGGTTACAACTGGTTGAAAAAAAATAATATTACGTGAAACCGGGGGTTCTTCCGAAGGAACTCCTACGGAGGAATCCCCCCCTTTCCGCAAAGTGAGTTTGGCTTTATATGAAATTTATTAAAAATTTATTGCTGCTTTTGGCTTTGATACTATCGGCTAACCTGAGTCTTAATGCCCAGACTGACTCCTCAAAATGGGTACTCGTAAAATCCGGGATCAAAACGAAAATTTCTGTCAACGAAAATGGTTTGCAAAGTTTTAAAGGCGATGACTTCTACGCATGGGTAAAAGAAGAATTCAAAGAACCATTTTCAATTGAGGATATCGACAAAGAAATTTACAAAACAAAAACTTACTACCTATTCAGCAAACCGTTAAAAAGGTATTCAATTCTTCAAATAATTTTTTATGACGAAGACGGCAACGTAATTAAAAGTTATTCTTATGATAGAACATCCGACGATATCGACTATAAATTTAACTACCCGATCATTCAAGATTCGGACGAAGAATTAATATTCAATAAGTGTCTTGAATTAATTAACCGCAATCCGTAACTAACTGTATAGCAAAAATCATTTCAGATGTTCGGTAATAAACTGTAACCCACCGATTAAATTCATTTGATTGAGAATCTGTTCTTTCCTTTTCAATACATAAGGTGAAGGTCTCATAACTTTTCTTTTTATAGGGCTTGGAAGTACAGCAACTAAAAAAGCAGATTCCGCCGCCGTCAGATATTTTGGAGACTTCTTGAAAAAAATATTTGATGCTGCACCAACACCGTATATACCATCGCCCATTTCGGCAATGTTTAAGTAAACTTCTAAAATTCTTTTTTTACTCCATAACAATTCGAGCAATACCGTATAATAAGCTTCTATGCCTTTCCGGATAATATTTTTCCCTCCCCAAAGGAAAAGATTCTTAGCAGTTTGTTGAGTAATTGTACTTGCCCCTCTTACCTTTCTTCTTCTTTCGTTTTCTTTTATGGCTTTTTCAATCTGTTCAAAATCGAAACCGAAATGTTCAAAGAATATTTGATCCTCCGAGGCAACAACGGCAAGCGGTGCATATTTGGATATATTTTCTATGGAAGTCCAACTTTGGTCAAAATCTTTCAGCGAAAGAAACTGGCTGATAGGATTGTCTGACTTTGACAAGATTACGGAAGTCACTGCGGGATTAACAAATCTAAAAAACAAAACAATAACCGCCGACATTGCTACATAAACTAAAAACGCAATTACTACTTTTTTAATGATTTTCATAAGGCGAAAAAGTATTTCAAACAATTAATCTGAGAGTTCGGAAACTACGCGCAATACCGGGTAAACATTTAACTGATGATCAAAATATTCTGATCTTTCATAAAAATACTGAAGCCGGGCACGAGGATTATTCTTTAGGTTCTCATCCTTCTTAACCGTTTCTAAAAATTCTTCTTTTAATTTGGGATTCTCTTCAGTCATTTTTTCCGCAACCGGTTCCATCGAGTACATTTCAAAATACTCTTTTCGTTCAAAAATTGTATTAAAAAATCCCCACTCAGCAAAAGAATCTGGACCTAGTGGTTCAAGAAGATTGGCAATTACTTCGAGCATTCGCTGGTTTGTTCTTACTAAAAAATCGCCGGGTTTTGTTTTTATCGTATCCCGCGTAACTTCGTAACTGTATATCGGCATTTGATGCCCCTCAAAAGATCTGCTCGCAAACTTCACATCACTAAATTTATATCTCTCCACTATTACATTCTGTGTAGATTTTACCGTATCGATTTTTATTCCATGTAGTTTCATCCTATCAACTATATCATTCCATTCTCTAGGAATAATATATGCAGTCGGAACTGTGATAGAATCCTTTACTTTATTCCCGAAATAAAACGGAATTTCTTTTTCAAATGGAATACCGGTATAATGAACTATCTTACTGCCGGTAATCCAACTCTCTTTTTCATCCGATTCAATTCCTTTGAAGAAAACCATTTTATATTTTTCGGAAGTCTCAAACGTCAACGGTAAATAATTATTTTCTTCATAATAATTTTTAATAACCCATTTATCGGCATCTCGATTCAAATCAACTAACTTTTCACCATCCACATTTATTTTTTCAATAACCGCTTCAATCAAAGATTTTGTTGAATAGACACGATCCTTATACGATTTAAGCATGTGCGTTTCAATTAAAAGTCCGGGTCTGTTTTGAATTGGAGTATAACCGTTGGAAAATCTTGGTGTAGCTATCCAGTCTTCCAAACCATCTTCCAGTTTTCTTCCCTTAAATGAAATGTACGGAGAAATTAAGTATCCGTCATTCTGCACCTTCTTTTCAAAATACGGCACGAGCGAGTTTTGAATCCATTCAACCGTTTGAGGATACTGATTCTGACCGGTAGAAATATTGTATGTGATAGTGTATTGATAATCAGCCCCGTCGGTTGTATGCGTATCGATAAAGAAGTCCGGAAGCCATTCGTTAAAAAACTTCAACCAGCTTTGCATTTCCGGAGTATCGGCTTTCATATAATCCCGGTTGAGATTAAAATTCTGAGCTGTAGTCCGCCAGCCCATCTCCGCCGGACCATTTTGATTTACTCTGTTATACGGACTTCTCCTTTCATGACCGTCCACATTAAAAACGGGAATAATGATAAGCACACAATTATCAATATAGTTTTCCTTGGACTTGGTAATCAAAATGTCGCGCAGCAAAAGCATGCAAGCATCTTTCCCTTCAATTTCACCTGCATGTATGCCGTTCTGAATCAGCAAGATGGGAATACTCTTCTTCTTGATTTCCGAAGGAGTAAACAATTTATATTCCGAAACAACAGCCGCATATAACGTTCTTCCTTGAGGCGATTCACCGAACGGAATCATTTTCATGTACGGTGTTGCATCAGCCAATTTATTAAAATACTCTATAGTTTCTTCATAATTCGGTGTTCCCGTATAATTTGATTTTTCGAAATAAGTCTGCCATTTCTTATTGACAGTTTGCGCTCTAATAAGAATGACTAGACCGAAAAAAATTGCGATAAAAACTGCGGCCTTTTTCATATCTATACTATGTTTGTTTTAGTAATTAATGAAATTGGTCTTTGAAAGTTATTGTTTGTATTATTATTATCAAATAAATAATTTGTTAAGTAATAATGTATGACAAATAAATTCAGGAGGCAGTAATGATTTCGAATAAAATGGCAAAAACATTGAACGACCAAATAAATGCCGAATTATTTTCTTCCTATTTGTACCTGGCAATGGCGGCTTATTTTGAATCAATAAATTTTTCCGGGTTCTCATCCTGGATGAAGATTCAATCGCAAGAAGAGTATGGTCACGCAATGAAAATCTACAAATACCTAACCGAGGTTGGAGCGAGGGTTCAGCTGCAAGGTATAGAAAAACCAAAATCAGATTGGAAATCACCGTTGACTGCTTTCCAAGAAGCTCATAAACATGAGCTATATATTACGGATAGAATCGATAAACTGGCTAACTTAGCCACGTCCGAAA
>CAZRIQ010000142.1:0-6211 GCA_964600175.1 uncultured Melioribacter sp.
GACCTCTCGGCTGCCTCGAAGAACGTCCGATACGCTACCACAGACGGTTCGTTCAACACAATCCCTTTCCCAGGAACAAAAACAAGGGTATTTGCAGTACCCAAATCTACCCCCAGTTTTGGTGAGAGAAATGACATAACAAAGAGCATTATACGCTGAAAAATCAATCGAGAAAAATGTCTAGCCGATGTTACCATATAGACAATGAATGTCGGCAAACTATTTTTACTTAACGTAGTTCCCCTCTCGCGAAGTATTCGTGAAGATTCTCTTTCATATATATCAAAAAACAAATTTGTAAAAGGAGAAGTTATCTTTTTCCTAATGTCATATAGTTGTTTATCAGGAATGAATGTAGCCCTTTTTTCTTTTATTACTTTCCAGCCGGTTACATCTGCTCTTTTGAAACGTGGAAAATATTTTGATAACTCGTCGCAGAAGAGTTCCAATATCAATTCATTATCAAGATCAATGAATTGATCGGCTGCACTAGTAACCATGGTTATATGTTTCTCATGATTGAACAGCCAATGAATTTGGGAATCGACCAACCCGTAAAATTTTTCTTGGAACTTGTTTTCTTTAAGCCATAGATGAACATTTAATATTGGCAAGTAAGAAAAATAATCATCATAATCTTTGAAAAGTCTGTCGAACGGTTTGACTTTGATTAGAGAATGAAACGGAACGGCTGTTATTATGGAATCAAAATCGTCAAAGGTATTTTTTTCCGTAATAAGTTTAATAATTTTATTATCGCCATCCGTTTCCATATCAATCAATTTTTCCGAAGTAGAATACGTTCCGCCTTTTTCTGAAATATATCTGAGCGAATTTTCAACATACATTTTGCTCAGATCGGATTTGGGTAGAACAACAACAGATGCGTCGTTTCCCTCTAAGAAAATCCTTTCCAAAATATGAGCGAATTGAGCTGCAGATGCTTTCTCCGGCGTTGTGTTCAAAGCTCCAATTACCAGAATTTCCCAGAAAGCTTTTACCGTTTTTGGGGATTGTTTCTTTAAATCAAGCCACTCTTTTACAGTGAAGTCCTTTAGATCGTCTTCAACGCAAAAAATCAAATCGAGAAAGAAGTCGATGATTTTCCACCTATCATATAAACCGATGGCATTGTATTTCATAATCCCTTCAAAAAGATTTAAAGGATAGCTGCGTGAAGAGGCACTAAGCACCGAAAACTTTCCGCTCTTTAACACAAAGGGAATCCGTAACGAGTGTTGAAAATCTACCGACGATAATGAATCGATCCTTCTCAAAAATGAAATTGTATTGTAGTAACAGCCCATCAGAATGTGCTGACCGTTATCATAGTAATCATTGTAATTTTCATTATGGAGGGAATACGCACGTCCGCCGAGTTTTGGTGAAGCTTCAATGAGGTGAACATTGATTCCGTGTTCGAGTAGAAGTGTTGCTGCGGATAAACCGGCGAAACCGCCGCCAACTACTATACATTTTGTCATCAATAAACTAAACTATATTTTGCCCAAACCCCAAGTGAAATAGCTACCTTTTCAACTTTGTTCACTTTAATATTCTTTTCGTAAATATTGAACCTTTCTTTCTCTAATCTATTAAGCAGCCTCTTATAAATATGTTCCATTGCCCTTGCAGCGAACATGGTAGGTTTATCTTCAAAATCTAAGGAAGAGTCGGCGCGTTGAAAAAGTTCTCTTGCCCTTTCAGCTTCGTACTGCATAAGCGAAACAAAGTTCTCGTCGTACCTTTTGTTAAATACATCTTCATCAAAATAATTGAATTTATGCATATCGTCTTGTGGGAGATAAATCCTTCCGACTCTTGCATCTTCATTGACATCCCTCAAAATGTTGGTAAGTTGAAGAGCCAACCCCAAATTGATTGCATATTCTCTTGCCGATTTATTTTTGTAACCGAAAATCTCAATACACATCAATCCAACTGTTGAGGCTACCATGTAACAGTATTGTCTTAAATCTTCGAACGAGAAATAACGCTTTCGCTGCAAATCCATTTCCATACCGTGAATCAGTTGGAAAAACGGTTCAAGCGGAATATTAAACTGTTTTATGATTGATGCTAATCTATTAAGTAAACCGTAATCCGAATTGCCTTTTAAGGACTTTTCAAGTTCAATTCTCCATTTGCGTAATTTTTCGTAACGAAGATCATCCGTATCGAGCCCTTCGTCGATTATATCATCAGTTCTTCTGCAGAAAGCGTAGACGGTATTCATTGCTTCGCGTTTATTCGGTGTCAACAAACTGAAAGCGTAATAAAAACTGCTCTGGCTTTCTTTCGCTATTTGTTTTGATTTGTCATTCATTTCAACTAAACAACGCTTTAATCATCAAAAAGAAATAATCATTCTTCGTCAGTACTGGTCTCGTGATAAGAACATCGTAGTCCACATCTCTTATCTTTTCTAAAATCTTCTCACCGCCCAAAATTGTCCATTTAATTTGACGTTTCAAACTCCCCGGAAGATACTTTAACAAATTTTTCCCATGATCGAATATTTTAGCTACTCTATTCACCTCGAACAACATAAGTGACTTAAAGTTAATATTTATTCTTTTTAACTCAAACACCTTTTCGGGAACATGAAATTTTTCCAGGTCGTCATTTGGTAGGTAAATCCTACCGTTTTCGTAATCTCTGGAAGTGTCCTGCAAAAAATTTGTCAATTGCAGAGCCGTACAGATAGAATCTGAAAAAGGAAATATTTTCTCGTTCCTAAGCCCATGTAGTTCGAGCATGATTCGCCCTACCGGGTTTGCAGAGTAACTGCAGTACTTAAGAACGTCATCAAAACTCTGGAAACCTTTGAATGAACAGTCCATTCGGAAGGCAGTAATCAAGTTATAAAAATTGATCGGCTCCAACTCAAACTGGTCAATTGTGTTTTTTAGCGCTCTCCAAAAATCATTTTGGAATTTTCCATTCAGACAACTTGATAGGTCAATTTTATATTGTCGAAGGCGTTCTAATTTTATTTCTTCCGAATCCGTTCCCTCATCGGCAATATCATCGGCTTGACGAGCAAACTGATAAACTACGGCAACATGATGCCGCAACTTTTTCGGTAAGAAGAAAGAAACGACCGGAAAATTTTCGTAATGCGCTTTCGTAAAGTCCAGCGCAGATTTATATACAAGTTGAATATCATCCATTTATGCCATCCGCAAAAAGCTTTTGCTAAAGATCGATAAAAATTATCAAAAGAATAAATTAATTTTATAAAAATAAACACAAGGGAGTAGAATCGATTTGAATTATTTATAATTTGAGTGTGCCCGAGGGGGGACTCGAACCCCCACCCGCTTACGCGGACTAGACCCTGAACCTAGCGTGTCTACCAATTTCACCACCCGGGCAGTAAAATCAATGCAAAAATAACCAAGATATTAATCATTATAAAGCGTCAACGAATTTCTATCGCTTCGTGCGAAGTACTATCCTGAATCAAATACTTGTCAAATATTTTTACGTTTCTATCTCTATCCTTATTAAACGTAGAAGGTATATCACGGATGTTAATTATATCAGTGTATTCTCCCGAGCTGCAATCCGGTGAATACAATTTCGGGTCACCATATTCGAAAATACTCCCCTTACAGAATTTAACAGAAACTACATTTCCGCTTGCAGGCGGAGTAAAATCCTCAAGCGGAAGATTTAATTTTTCGTAAACGTCATGCATAAAGATCGCCCAAATAGGGAGTGCGGCATGAGCTCCCTGACCGTAATTACCGGTAAAAGAAATTCTCTGGTCGTCAAAGCCAACCCACGCAGCGGCTGAAAGCTGAGGCGTAAAGCCCACGAACCATGCATCTGCATAATCCTGGGTTGTTCCGGTTTTACCTGCTGCCGGTCTCTGAAAATTATAAGTTAGTCTTGCACGTACACCTGTCCCTTCATCAATAACCGATCGCATCATATCCGTTACTATATAAGATGTCTCTTCGGGAATTGCTTCACTCGCTGTTGATGTGAACGTTGCAATTGTAATTCCATTACGGTCTTCAATCTTAGTAATCGATATAGGATCATTATGAATGCCTTTGTTACCGAATGTTGCAAATGCATCTGCCATTTCTAACGGCGATACCAACGACGTACCCAACGCAATTGATGGTACCAAATCAAGCGGGCTTTTAATTCCCATTTTTTCAGCAAACCTTCCAACTTTCCACAATTGGGCATGACCTTCAATAATCAACCTGGCAGCGATAATGTTAATCGAATGAGCGAGTGCTTGTCGTAACGTCATAAAACCGCCGGTATCATGTTCAAAATTTTGAGGACTCCACCCGTTATAATCAAACGGCTGATTCATAATCGGGTAAGCCGGGTACAAACCGTTATCAATTGCTACGGCATAGACAAACGGTTTAAACGCCGAGCCTGCTTGTCTTCTAATCTGAGTTACATGGTTAAGTCCGTAGGCAAAACTTTGATCTCTTCCACCAACCATAGCTCTTATAGCACCGGTTTTCGTATCAAGACAAACAAAACCTACCTCAATTTTTTCTTCTTCTTTTTTTACGGAATCGACAAAAGCTTTATTTTGTATAAAACTCTCATATATCTTTTTCTTCTCTTGTAAAGTCTTGGCATTTCTATATTCACTTTGCCTGCCGATTGCTTTGCCGAGAAGTTCGGTTAGAATATCGGAATACTTTTTCCAATTCCATCTTTTATCAAATTCTTTTTGAAACGAATCGAGATGCTCTTTGACAGCATAATTGGCTATTTCCTGCATTTCGGAATTGAGAGTTGTATAAATTCTAAGACCATCCTGGTAAAGATCGAAACCATACTTTGAAGAAAGCTTTATCATCTGCTGACGTATGTACTCCAGAAAATGAGGTGCCAGTGTTCCGGTTACACCCTCTTCAATTCTTTTATACGAGAGATTAATCGGTTCCCTTTTAAGTTTTTGATATTCTTCTTCGCTCAGATATCCTGCATTAACCATGTTATAGAGAACCAAATTTCTTCTCTTTAACGCATTATCATATTTTTCAAAAGGATCGTAATAATAAGCCGATTTCAGAAGCGCAACCAGTACGCCGGCATCGTTAATTGTGAGGTCCTTTACATCCTTATCAAAATAAACCCGGGAAGCCGTTTCAATTCCGTAAGCACCGTGCCCAAACCATGAGATGTTAAAATACATTTCAAGTATTTCACGTTTTGTATAAGTCTTCTCGATCTGTATAGCAGTAATCCATTCCCTTATTTTTCTAATGATTGTGTCGAATATCGTTTCGTTTTTAACTTTCAGGTCATATAAATTCTTGGCAAGTTGCTGGGTGATTGTTGAAGCCCCTTCCCTTCTAAAAAGGAAAATATTTTTAACCATTGCCTGAATAAACCTTTGAAGATCTACTCCCCAGTGTTTGTAAAATTTTCTGTCTTCAGTAGCAATTAAAGCATTAATAACAAATGGGGGAATACTATCGATACTGACTTCGGTTCTGTTTTCTCTAAAAAACTGTCCAATCATTTTTCCGTCTACACTATAGACGGTGCTCGCCAATTGCGGCTTCGGATTTTCCAATTGTTCCAAAGAAGGTAAACCCGAGTAGATATAATTCATAAATAACGCGAAAAGTATAACAAGCACAACCGAAATACCGGCTATCCACCGAATCCGTTTTTTCTTATTTCTTTTTTTCTTTTTTGATTTACTCTCACTTGCCATTATTATTCCACTCTATAATTTCAAATTTATCGTTGAACTTACCGTAACACGGTTTATCGAGCCACGAACCGAGATTAATATAATGCCCGTGTTTGTAATTTACCAGTTCCCTATTATGGGAATGTCCGAATAACACGTAATCGAAACCTTCGTCAATCTTTTGCTTCGCCGTTTCAATCAAACCGTCTATTTCACCGTAATTTTTAGTAGACGTATAATCGCGGCTTTTTTTACTTGTAGAACTTGCAATTTTTATCCCGAGGTCGGGATGAATCAACGAATATATTCTTTGAAGAAATTTATTTCTTAAAACCTTCTTTAGAACTTTATAACCGATATCGTTTTTTACCAAACCGTCACCATGACCCAAGTAGAACTTTTTATCGTTAAGCGTGACCGAGAAATTTTCATTATACAACTCCGCTCCAATTTCTTTTTGGAAAAAGTCACGGTGAAGAAAATCGTGATTGCCGATTAGGTAATGAATTTTTACTCCCGATT
>CAZRIQ010000143.1:0-6173 GCA_964600175.1 uncultured Melioribacter sp.
CAATACGGCGGCGATAATTTTTGAAATCTGCAAGTGTGCGTAGATTCCGGTTACGTTCAATCATTAGTTCTTCTTGCAATCTCTGTATCTCTGCAGCCCAATTAGTTGGTGCCAGCAGGTTCCGTTCGTTCTCAAATATGTCTAAATTCATTGTACTCCTCTTTTACTTTTCGTCAACTAAATTTCTCAAGCTGTTTGCCGGAATTCTCTTTCGCTATTAATGGGATGTTTGCCTTCGGAGTATTTTCCGGTCCTTCAACTACATTCCGGCACTTTGTCGCAGCTTTGACAGTGAGAGTCGCCGGCTTATTCGCAACGACACATTCACATTAATCCGATTAACTTCCGATACGAATCGTCTCAAGGCCTCCTATGAGTCCGAAGGCACTCAATATCCAGAGAATCACTACAATTATCACTACCACATTCAAGATTTTCTTGATGGTAGCCTGCATAGGGATATAGCTGTTAATTAGCCAAAGAATTACTCCAACGACAACTAAAACGAGCACCAATCCAAGCAATGACATAGTCTTTCTCCTTTCATAATTTGTTTGTTTGCAGACTCAATAGTTTAGCGTTTTTCATTCCATTTATCCATCATAGACGGAGTGGCGGGTGAAAAAAGCCGCGTCTCTTTATTAGATTTAAATATCATTCTATTTCTCCCTTACAAAAAGAAAATAATTATTGAGTTAGCTTACTTAAAAAAGATGTGATTGTGCAATCGGGCAAAGGGATGAAAAAGGAACTACATCTTTTGCATGAATCCGTTTGCTAAATATTGGGGGAAAAAATATCTAAAAACGCAGCAACAATTAATCAATTAAACCGGCATAATTCTCTGTTTGTTTATCTCAATATTTTTCTTATCCCTTTTGGCTGCCTTTTTTTCCTTCATAGTTTTAGCCGGTTTTTTCTTTAGTCCCTTTTTACTATCCTGACCCTTGCTCATTTTTTTCTCCTTTAATTATAGTTAGATGTCGGGTGTTAAAATTATTCTTATACGGCTTTATATTTCCTTCATTATTTTCTTCCAATCTTCTATGCTTATGCTAAGTTTGATTCGAAGATTCTCAAACATTTCGTTTTTTTTGCCTTCTTTGTATAGCAAATCATTATTTGTTAAGCTTGGAAATTTCTTTTTTAGTTTGGCTTTTTGGTCGTTCCACCTGTCCATCATAGAGGGAGTGGAAGGTGAAAATGGACGCGGTGTTTTATTGGGTTGATATGCCATTAGTTATTCTCTCTTAAATAGAACGAAATAATCACGTAACTATGTTACGCAGAAAAAATATGAATGCACAATCGATCAAAAGGATGAAAAAAGGATTACATCTGTTGGGCGGGAATTAATCGTTTTATTGCGTTGAAACGGGAAGGAGAAAAAATTATTGTGAAAACTGAATTCGATTTAAAATAAAAAATCCCGGCGTTTGCCGGGATTGAAAATCGGAAATAAATTGTTTTTAGCTGATCAGTCTAACTTCAGACGCCTGAAGCCCTTTGGTACCCTGGGTAACAGAGTACTCAACTTTATCATTTTCTTCCAAAGATTTGTAGCCGTCTCCAATAATCGACTTAAAATGTACGAATACATCTTCGCCGCTTGCTTGTTGAATAAAACCAAATCCTTTTGCGCTGTTAAACCATTTAACAGATCCTTGTTTACGCTCTGCCATAACAGATGCTCCTTTTGTAATAATTGATTGATAATATTGACAGGGCTCTAAAATTTACGGGGAAGTTTGAATCACTTCTACTTCTACATTTGCCCCTTTATAAGCGGGCTTTACTTTAAAGTTACTGCCTTGCGGGTATAAACATACGGGAAGTATTGTCCGTATCCTAATTATCTTTTAATAATATTCTGCGCAAACTATAATGTTGAAAATTGCTCCGTTTCATTGCAATTTCTATAACAGGATAATACAAATGAATAAAGGATGAGGAGAAAATATGAAGGAAAAAAGAATTATATCTTTTTAAATATTATAGTCATTTCTTTGTGACGAACCAAAACCATTAAATTGCCTTACGCAAAGTGAATTTAAACTTAGACCCTTTTCCTAATTCACTTTCAACCCATATTTTACCGTAGTTTCTTTCAACAAGTTCTTTGCAAAGCGGTAATCCAAGTCCGGTTCCTCTCTCCCCGTCTGTTCCATTAGTTGTAGAAAGCACGTTAAAGTTGAACAGTTTAGAAGTTTTTTCCGGTTCGATTCCTATCCCGGTATCCTGAACGGAAACTTCAATAAAATTTTCTTTTTCAGCACATGAAATAATTATCCGTCCATCCTTTTGAGTGAATTTGATTGCATTTATTATGAGATTTTGAATAACCGAATGCAGCATATTAACATCTGCATTAACAGAGGTTCCTGAAACGACATTGTTGAATATGGAAATATTTTTCTCTATAGCGCAATGATTTAATATTCCAATTATTTTGTCTACCAAATTGTAAAAGTTAAGATTTACCGGTCTATATTCAAGCATGTCTCTTTGCATCATTGACCAATTGAGCAAATTTTCAAGAAGTCCGTAAAGATTTCTCAAATTATCATATAATCCGGTGCTGAATAACATTATATCTTCATTCGACAAATTCTCAATTTCCGTAGCAAGCAATTCTGAAGAACTTAGTAAAGACTGAAAAGGACTTCTTAAATCATGCGCGATGATTGAGAAGAATTTATCTTTGGTAGCATTTAGTATTTTGAGTTCTTCACTGGATTTTTTTAAAGAATCCTCTGCCCTTTTGTATTCCGTTAAATCGATTAATGCGACCTGACATTTCTGATCCGGTTCCAATGTGTCGCTCAATTGTAAACCTTCAAGCAGAACATAGAAAACAAATTTATCTTTATTCATTAATTTTAATTCACAAGAGTGTTTTATAAATGATTGAAAGACAGATTTGATAAAAGAATTAAAAATATCTCTTTCATCCTGCGAAACGAAAGTAATTAATTTTCTTCCGATTAATTTGCTTCGTTCAATTCCAAGCATTTTACTGGCACTTAGATTTACTTCCCTAATTATGCCGTTTATATCAAGAGTGAAATACGGAGTTGGCGAAAAATCAAATAAGTTAACATACTTGTTTCTGGATATTTCAAGTTCTTCATGCGCAATTCTGAGTTCTTGATTTTGATGTTCCAGTTCAACTTGATGAACTTGTAATAAATGCACCAGCTTTTGTACATCTTCAATTTTTTTATTAGCAAGTTTTTTATTTTTTGGCTCAGTTTTTTTCTTAACTTTTTTATTAGTGACTTTGTTAGATGTTTTATTTGTTTTTTCCATTTTTTGTCACCTCTTTATTTTTAACTTTGCATCTGGATTGAAAGAAGAATGAGTTGAGATACTTTATCAGTTTGAAATATTTGCCGGGCATTCAAAATTAATTTTTTCTTGCCTGCTTTTTTAAAATTGTATTCAAATACATAGTCATCAAAAAAACTGTTTTCAGGAACAATTTCCTCAAGAAGCTTCCGCAGTTCAGGTATATCCCATTTCTTATCCTCAAGATCATATACAAACTTACCAACAGTTTTTTCGCTGACTGTGCCGAACAGAGTATAAAAAGACCGGTTGGCTGAAAGTACTTTTAAATCCTTATCAAGTATTAGAAGTGAATCTCTAACCGTATCAACAATATTATCGGAATATTCACGTGCAAGCTGAACCTCTTGATTCAATTTGTGTATTTCCTGGTTAGCGGTTTGTAATTTGTGAATATTAGTAAATGTTATGACAAGTCCATCAATAATATTGTTTGTTGTCCGGTAAGGCAGTATCCGCATTTGATACCAGGTGCCATCATTTGTTTGCAGTTGTATTTCTTTAAATGAAAGTGATCTTAATACTTCCTTTGCATCTTCAATAAACTTTTCATATTTAAGATTAGTAGCTATATGGTTTATTGGCCTGCCAATGTCCGAAGAAATTAAGTTCACAATCTTAGTTATGTGATGTGTAAACCGTTTGATTAGTAAATCATTATCAAGAAAAATAGTTGGTATATCAATGCTGTCCAGCAGATTTTTCATGTCGTTATTTATAATCGATAATTCATCATTCTTATTTTGCAGCTCTGTATTTACCGTAATTAATTCCTCATTCAGCGACTGCAATTCTTCCTTGGAAGTTTCCATTTCTTCATTTGAGCTTTGCATTTCTTCGTTAGTTGACTGCATCTCTTCGTTAGTAGATTTGAGCTCTTCATTTGAAGTTTCCAATTCTTCAATTGTAGACCGTAAATCTTCTTTAGTGTTTTTTAATTCGTGCTCAAGTTCTTTTATTATTTTTTCTGATCTTTTATCGTAATGGATTTTTTTAGATTCCGGCACTTTTTTTTGAGGTTTTAAATCTTCAAAAATTAGCAATAATGAACCCCGCATCTCTGCTGGTTCATTAATCGGTTTAACCGTTAGATTTATTAAATGTATGCTGCCGTTAGGCTTTACTTTAATTCCTTCAAGGGTTAACGATCTTTTGGTTGATAAAACTTTTCTGATCATTGCCGGAAGTTCTTTTTTTATTCCTTCTCTGGCCATTTCATAAATATTCATTTTCGCTTCGCCATCAGTAAGCTCCAGGTATTTGCCTGTTCTTCCATGAATATATAATATATCTCCGTTCCCGGATATTATTACACAATTTGGAGAGTAATTTTGGAGAATAATTTTTTCTGCTACCCTGGAAATGTTTTTAACCTCAATTAATTTCATAGGAGTCTCATAAATTTTTTCTATTGAGTGTGCTATCGGGAATTCTATAAAAGGTTGTGCCGAGTAAATTGAATCTCTTCTTTTATAAAATTTCCATTTTTTATCTACTAATGCGCCGATAGTTTCCGAGGAACCAAGAAATAGTATTCCATTAGGTAAAAGGCTGTAATGGAATATGGGAATTACTTTTTTCTGCAATTCAGCATTAAAATAAATTAAAAGATTTCGGCACACTATTAAATCAAGTTTTGTAAACGGAGGATCTTTAACAATATTTTGAGGTGCAAAGACGAGCATTTCTCTAATTTCTTTTCGAATGTGATATTGATTTTTGTCTTTTAAAAAGAAAAATTTTAAACGGTCCTTACTAACATCTGATTCGATTCCTGAATATGAACCAATCCTGGCTTTATCAATAGCATCGCCATCAATATCTGTGGCAAATATTTGCACGTTTAAATTTTTCTTGGCTTCATTCATACTTTCACGTAATACAATTGCAACTGAGTAAGCTTCTTCGCCGGTAGAACATCCGGGAATCCAGATTCTTATTTTACCGTTATCCGGTTTACTTATTATAAAGTTATATAATATCTTTTTTAATTTTTCAAAAGATTCCGGATCTCTGAAAAAATTTGTCACTCCAATTAAAAGTTCTTTAAATAAGTTTTCAATTTCAGCGGGGTTTTCCTGCAGGAGACGAATATAACTTTGAACATTATCCAGTTGGGCAATATTCATTCTTCTTTCCACGCGACGATAGATAGTATTTTGCTTGTAGTTTGAAAAGTCATGGCCGGTGTGAGTTCTGATCAATATAAAAATTTTTTGAAATGCATCCGGAAATTTACCATCTACATTTGTCTCAGTTAATAAAACACCTTTAACTTTTTTGGAAGTATATCTAATTAATTGATCAGGCATATCTTCGGGGGGAAGAATGTAATCGGCTAACCCGGTTTTAATTGCACTGCTTGGCATACCATCAAATTTAGCAGACTTTGGATCTTGCACCATTACCATTCCTAACTCGCTCTTCACCGTTTTTAACCCTGCAGTGCCATCGGAAGCCATGCCTGAAAGAATAATACAAATGGCTTTCTCTCCTAAATCTGCTGAAAGTGATTTGAAGAAAAAATCAATCGGCAGCCGGAAACCATGTGCTTCAAGAGGCTCTATTAACTGTATTGTTCCGTGAAGTATTCCTATATCCCGGTTAGCAGGTGCAACGTATACATGGTTAGGTTTAACTACCATTCCATCTTCTGCTTGAAATAATTTCATCTTAGTAGACTTTTGGATTAGTTCTGGCATTATGCTTATGTGAGTTGGGTCTAAGTGTGATACCACGATAAAAGCCATGCCGGAACTCTCAGTCATATTTTCGAAAAATCTTTCGAGAGCTTCTAAACCGCCGGCAGAAGCACCTATGCCGAC
>CAZRIQ010000144.1:0-6159 GCA_964600175.1 uncultured Melioribacter sp.
CTATAAGACCTAAGCCACCGTAATTGGAAACTGTCGATGCAAGTTTCCATCCCGATACCCAAACCATTCCCGCTTGAATAATGGGATATTGGATTTTGAATAAATCCGTAATCCTGTTATTGATATTCATTTCTTTATCTCAATACTCGCTACTCAATACTAACGACTATATTTGATAAAACTAAGGTTATTAATTAAATTGACGCATCAATTTAACAAAAAATAGGTCTAGTTGAGAGCAGTCATCCCCGCTGCAGGATTTGGTTCCAGATTAAAACCGCACACATATTCGCTTCCAAAAGTATTGTTGAATGTCGGCGGTAAACCGATTATTTCTCATATTCTGGATAAACTGATTGATGAAAAAGTAACCAACGCTACTTTTGTAATCGGTTACCTGGGCGAACAAATTGTTGAGTATGTTGAAAAACATTACCCGGATTTAAACGCCGAATTTGTAGAACAAAAAGAGCTACTCGGACTGGGGCATGCAATCTATTCTGCAAAAGATACTTTCGGCGACGAAGATATATTTATAATTCTTGGCGATACGATTTTCGATGTTGACCTGCACAATGTAATGAAGCGCAAAGAAAATTCTCTCGGGGTAAAAGAAGTCGATGATCCCGCCAGGTTTGGAGTTGCCGTTTGTGAGAAGGGGAGAATTATAAAGCTGGTCGAAAAACCGAACTTGCTCTCGTTGGTTTGTATTATATTGAAAGTACCGCGTTGTTTGTTAAATGCCTTGATGAGTTGATAGAGGAAGGCATTAAAACTAAAAACGAGTACCAGCTTACCGATGCATTGCAGCTGATGATTGACAAAGGTGAAAAGCTAACTACTTTTCGGGTAGACGGCTGGTATGATTGCGGTAAACCGGAAACGCTTCTTGCTACCAATAAATTTTTGTTGGAACGAAACGGAACGAATAGAAAGATTAAAAATGTGATAATTAACGATCCCGTATACATCTCTGAAGAAGCGAAGGTAAGTAATTCGGTTATCGGACCCTTCACAACCATTGCCGATAACTGCATGATTAGTGATTCTATCATAAGGAATTCTATTGTAAGTCCGGGTGCGGTGGTTGAAAGAGCTGTTTTGGAAAACTCTATTATCGGCAGCGATGCGGTTGTTAAAGGAAACTATAAGAGAATTAACGCCGGCGACTCATCTGAAATTGAAATTTTCTAATTAAGAGGAATAAATAATGTCATACTTGTTTACTTCGGAATCTGTTTCGGAAGGACATCCGGATAAAGTCTGCGATGCTATTTCCGACGGCGTTCTGGACGAAATATTCAAAAAAGACCCCAATGCGAGGGTAGCATGCGAGACTTTTGTAACTACCGGTCTGGTGGTTGTCGGCGGGGAAGTTACTACCAAAGCGTATGTTGATGTTGAAAGTGTTGTAAGAAAAACCATAAGAGATATCGGTTATACGAAAGCGGAATATAAATTTGATTCCGAGTCATGCGGTGTGTTGAATTCGATTCATTCGCAGTCGCCGGATATTGCGATGGGCGTTGATAAAGGCGGTGCCGGTGATCAGGGTTTGATGTTTGGCTTTGCATGTGATCAAACACCGGAGTTGATGCCGATGCCGATCATATATGCCCATAAACTTGTAAAGAGACTTTCCGACATTCGAAAAAAAGAAACCGGGTTGATGCCTTACCTGCGTCCCGATGCAAAATCTCAAGTCACAATTGAATATGACGATAACAACATACCGAAACATGTTGATACGGTAGTTGTTTCAACACAGCACGACGATAAAGTTTCGCAGAAAAAAATAAGAGAAGATGTAATTAAACATGTCGTAAAAAAGGTTATACCGGAGAAATATCTCGACAAGAAAACAAAATATTTTGTAAACCCGACCGGCAGATTTGAAATCGGCGGACCGCACGGCGACAGCGGATTGACAGGAAGAAAAATAATCGTCGATACTTACGGCGGATGGGCTCCTCACGGAGGAGGCGCTTTCTCAGGTAAGGACCCGTCGAAAGTTGATAGAAGCGCCACTTACGCAGCACGGCATATTGCAAAAAATGTTGTTGCTGCGGGATTTGCAAAAGAATGTTTGGTTCAAGTAGCTTATGCTATCGGTGTTGCGGAGCCGGTTTCGGTTTATATCGATACAAAAGGTACCGGGCTGCTTTCCGATATTGAAATTTCAAAAATGATTAGAAAAGAAGTTGACCTTACGCCGAGAGGAATAATTCAGAGACTAAAATTACGCAGACCGATATACCAGAAAACATCTTCTTACGGTCACTTTGGACGGGACGATAAAGATTTTACTTGGGAACAATTGGATCTTGTTAAAACATTTCGGAAATATTTATAAAAAACACAAAGGAGAACTATACTTATATGGATTACAAAACTGGTAAATACAAAGTACGGGATCTTTCACTTGCTTCGGAAGGAAGAAAAAAGATCGAGTGGGCTGAATCGAGAATGCCGGTGTTGATGGCTTTAAGAGAGAAGTATTTCAAAACGAAACCGTTAAAGGGATATAAAATAGCCGGATGTCTGCACGTTACAAAAGAAACTGCCGTGTTGGTAGAAACATTAAAAGCTGTTGGAGCCCAAGTAAGCTGGAGCGGGTGCAATCCGCTTTCTACACAGGATGAAATTGCCGCAGCATTGGCAAAGAACGGAATTGAGATTTATGCATGGCACGGTCAAAATGTAAAAGAATTTTACTGGTCTATAGAAAGAACGCTCCGTATGAAACCGAACCTAACCCTTGACGATGGAGCCGACCTTATCTTTACCATTCATAATAAATTTCCCAAACTTGCGGAAGATGTTATCGGCGGAACTGAAGAAACAACTACCGGTGTTCATCGTTTGAGAGCAATGGCAGAAGCCGGCAAACTTCTTTATCCTGTTATTGCCGTTAACGATGCTGAAACGAAATGGGATTTTGATAATGTTTACGGAACCGGTCAATCTTCTATTGACGGAATTTTGAGAGCGACGTCCGTCTTACTTGCAGGTAAAAATTTTGTAGTAGCAGGATACGGACATTGTGGAAAAGGTTGTGCACTTAGAGCTTCCGGTTTGGGCGCAAATGTAATTGTTACTGAAGTTAAACCGACGGCAGCATTAAAAGCAGCGCTTGAAGGTTACAGAGTTATGACGATGGACGAAGCATCGAAGGTTGGAGATATTTTTATTACGGCAACCGGTGTGAAAGATGTTATTACAGATAGACATTTCAAGAATATGAAAGACGGTGCAATAGTTTGCAATACCGGTCATTATGATTGTGAGATCAATATTCCTCAGCTTGAGAAATTGAAAAAGAATAAGAGAACGATAAGACCTAACAACGAAGAATACACATTAAAAGACGGAAGGAGAATCTACTTGCTTGCACAGGGTAGATTGGTAAATCTTGCCGCTGCAGAAGGTCATCCGTCCGAAGTAATGGATATGTCGTTTGCAAATCAATTCATGTCGCAGTTGAGATTGGTGAATTACGATAAGCAGGGAATCTTGTTAAATCCCGAAGTTGTCGATATTTCTAAAGAACAGGATCAGGAGATTGCGGGAATAAAACTTAAAACGATGAAGTACGGAATTGATAAATTGACAAAAGCACAAGAGAGATATATTAACGATTACAGTGCCGGAACCTAAAAGGCAATGTGATAATAAGTAAAAACTTATGTACAAGAAGAGCCCGATTATAACGTTCGGGCTTTTCTTTTATGAAAACGAATATGACTGCATTGGCGGTTCGAAATTGAAAGGGATCCCCTTTAATTTCAGCAGGTCAACTATAGAATTTAATAAAGTTTTCAAGTCGGTCGGTTTGCTTAAATAAGCATCACAACCGGCTTCCAGTGCGTTGATCCTGTCTTTATGCAAAGCATGAGCCGTATAACAAAGAACTGGAATATTTGCATATTCGGGATTTTCCTTTAGCTCCTTTGTTAATTCAAGCCCGTTTTTATCACCCTTTATGGAGATATCCATCAAGATGAAGTCGAATTTTTTCTTTCCGATTAGGTTGTAAAACTGGTCCGAGGAAGAACAAGTGGTTATATCAAAATACCTTTTGAAATAGAGTTCTATCAACCTTTGATTTTCGAAATCATCTTCGGTTATGAGTAGTTTTAGTTTTTTATCTATTACTGGGTTACCCATCTTTTTTCTCCGTTTAAAACCACTGTAAATGTGCTTCCTTTATTCACTTGAGTCTTTACTTTTATTTTTGCCCTATTCAAGTCAAGGAAACTTTTAACTAGTGCCAAACCTAAACCGGTACCGTCATAACTGCGCGAGTACCCGGTTTGTTCCTGGGAAAATGGTGTAAATAAATTTTTAAGATAATTGTCGGAAATTCCAATCCCCGAATCTTTAATATCGACGTAAATTTGCGAACCCTCTTTATATATTATGATTTCAATATCACCGTCTTGTGTATATTTAATTGCATTATCGATCAGGTTAACAAAAACCTGAACGATAGAATAATGATCGACGTAAGCAATGGGGCTGTCGTCTACCTTGTTGTTAAGAGAGAATGCAATTTTTTTCTCTTCAGCCATCGATTTGAATTCGACAAAAAGGGTTTTCAACAAAGCATAAATGTTTACTTTCTCGAATCTAACATCATACCTACCGGTTTGCACTTGCGACATGTTTAACAGCAAATCGAATGTTCTATAAAGTCTCTTACTGCTGTTTTTTATCGATCGGAAAATTTCCGCCAGTTCATCGCTCATCTCGGGTTTTAGTTCATCCATCAGGTATTCTGCGTAACCTTCAATTGCATTAAGCGGGGATCTGATTTCATGAGATATCTGAGCGAGAAAATTTTCCTTGATACGTTTTGCTTCCTCGGCTCGTACCAAAGCTTCTTTTAGCTCGCTTTCCTTCTTTTTCAAATCGGAGATATCTCTTCCATAAACATGGCATACACTGAATTTTGGAACGCCCGTAAGGATAAACTGGTAATAATGATCATCCAGTTGTAAGGTGTTTGAAATCTGCCTGCTTTCGGAAATCAAGTTTTCAATATCGATATCGCTTACGAATGATAGAAGGTTTTGTACACTTGAGCCGAGTACATTTTTTTTATGAAATATTTTGTGCGCCGAATTGTTCGCTAGAATAATTCTACCGGTATGATCGAACCTGAAGATAGGGTCGGGGGATAATTCTGCAAAAAGTGCCATATGTTCGGCCTGCTGAAGCCGGAGGTTCTCTTTCTCCTCAAGATGTTTCTTCCTCATCGGTATGATGACGTATCGGTAATAAATGAACGTCACCGCCATTATGATGACAATCAACAATAGAGAAAAAACAAGAGGATTCTCAATACTGAATAGTGAGTTTGGGGTTATTTTCTCTAAAGATTGAAAAGAAGAGTCCAAAGAGTATTTGGAAGATTGTTGTAATATAAAAGAAAGCAGTTGCATCAGCGAAACCGATTAAAAAATTGAATACTTTCAAAATCATAGTACTTAAGTAAAAAAGCAACATTAGCACAAACAGATCAATTTTTCTTTGATCAGCATAAGAAACGATGAAATTTTTTAAAAGCATGAGAATTATTATAGAGAAACATGAAGCAACTATTGCAAAATAAAAATTTGATGAAGTAATTAAAATGTTTAACAGTATTAAAACTAACAAGGTAATAACTATGAGCAAAGAATATTTTCTAACACTTTGCCATTTTAATAAACTTATTATCATTAAGTAGCTTGTTGATGAATATATTATTTTAGTAATAAAGTCTTGATGAAACACATTGTTCGAAATTAGAACGATTGGATCTGCTAAAGCCAGGAAAAGAAAAAAAAAGAAATAACGATTTTTGTACTGACGTATAGGCGGAATAAGCCAGATAATTATAGAAGAATAGTACAAAACTTTCCCTAATAGTAAATAGTCCATCTATCAATACAGATTATTGATTCGGGCAATAGGGTGGACACATAAGAGCCATTTCCGCAGTAGTTGTTCCGAAAGTTACGGTCATTGTACCGGCTCTTCTTTCAACTTTAACGTCATCACTTGAATCTGTTACACTCTTTCCTTTTACTTTTGAAACGGCTGCACTTGAACCCCTTGCAAGTAAATCTCTAAGAACACTTGTGCTGAATACATACATCGGTTCGTCTGAAGAAA
>CAZRIQ010000145.1:0-763 GCA_964600175.1 uncultured Melioribacter sp.
ATCGGCTGAAAAAGTTTTTGAAATTACAAAATAATTCCACGAAAGGTATCGGCAGTTATGAACAAATTCGTTTATCTCATTGAAAATAACGCTCATTTACTTACAAGTACCTGGATAGAAGAAGTAAAGAGAAATCCATCCACAAAAGGTTATAGGGATTTACCCGAAGCCGAGTTGCGAAGCAGGGTATTCGACGTTTATAAACGTCTTGGAGAATGGCTCCAAAGGGATGAGGTCATTTACAAAAAAACAGCGGAACACTTTTTTAACCTCGGCAGGAAAAGAGCAGCCGAGGGATTAAAAGTAAGTGAAGTTGTATATGCTCTTATTCTAAATAGGGTAATCCTCTGGAAGTACGTGGTCGGTCACGGGATGATTGACACCGCCCTCGATTATCACCACGCAATAGATTTTTACCACAAAGTAACCAACTTTTTTGATAAAGCAGAATACTTTGTGTGTGTGGGTTTTGAAACACTCGATAAAGCCGCAGAGAAAAAATTAGATGATGAAAACTTCTTTGAGGCTGCCGTAAGTGCAATCACTCACTGGGTAGTGAAAGAACCGAAATAATTTGTAAGAAACATTTTGCATATCGATGCCTCGGTAGAAGGTTTGGGTCTCGTAAACTTGGAGTAACCTCCAAGATCAAAATTTTAACAATAATTCTTTTAGATTATCGAAAACAACCACTCCGGAACTTTCTAATTTATTTTCTTCCTGGTGACCAGGCGAATCTTTTGAAGCTGTATTTCTCGTTTGG
>CAZRIQ010000145.1:773-6148 GCA_964600175.1 uncultured Melioribacter sp.
TTCCTGGTGACCACTCGAAATCAATACACAATCCGCACCGATCTCCTCCGCTACTTCAAAATCGTGCAGAGTATCGCCGATAAGCAAAGTTTCCCCTTTCCCGTTGCCGAGTTTTTTCATCAACTCTTTACCGAGATGAAGTTTGCTCGCTGCGTATATGTTATCTAAACCCACAATGTGCGAGAAATATTTTGTTAAACCGAAATGCTCAACCAATTCTTCCAGCGTATGCTGCGAATATGCCGAAAGTATTGACTGCCCGATCCCCAATAAACTGATTTTCTCAAGAAGACCGACAACGCCGTCGGACAAATTACATTCAAATTTACGGGCTTCATATTGATCCATCCATATTCTACCGAGCAGTTCAAAAGACTCTTTGGAAAAATCAAAACCTAATTCCGCATAGTAATTCTTTACGGGAATTGTAAAGACATTTCTGTATTTAGCTTTATCAATTGCAGGCAAGCCGCGCGGGATTAAGAGGTCGTTTATAAGTTCGACACACAGATCAACATCATTCAAAATAGTGCCGTTCCAATCCCAAATTATGTGTTTGTAATTTTCAAAAATCATGACGAACAAAATACTGAAAAATCACTTTCACACAAAAAATTAGATCAAAACTTATGTCATTTATAAATTATGGGAGAAATTATTAAATTCATTCCCAAATTATTGACCTCAAAACATTCATTGAGAATAGGAATCAATCATGGCTTACTTTAACAGAGATTTCATCAAGTTCTTCGAAGATTTAACGGATAACAACGACAGAGACTGGTTTACCGAGAACAAAGAACGTTACGAAAAAAATATAAAGAAGCCGTTCCAAGAACTGGTATTTGAATTAATAACACGAATGAGTTTCGATGATCCAAAACTTATGATTGAACCGAAAGATGCAATATTTAGAATTTATCGTGACATAAGATTTTCGAAAGATAAAACTCCTTATAAGAATCACGCCTCCGCAGCAATAAACCGTGGCGGAAGAAAAGCATGGAACGAACCGGGCGTCTATTTCGAAATGAACCATGAGGGAATTGGGATTTACGGCGGACTGTATTTCCCGGATAAGGAAAGTGTAAAAAAGATTAGGAATTATATTGCATCGCACATGAAAGATTTTAATAAGATTATCAACTCAAAAAATTTCAAAACAAAATTTAACGGAGAAGTTTTGGGTGAAAAGTCCAAACGCCTGCCGAAAGAATTAGAAGAACCGGCATTAAAACAACCGTTGATTTTCAACAAACAATTTTATTTCGGATGCGAGCTCCCGAAATTACATATCCTAAAAGACAACTTACCGGATATTTTGATGAGTTATTTCTCCGCAGGAAAACCGTTCAACGATTTTTTAAAAACATGTCTCACTAGTAAAATTTAAAATTCAACTAAAGATTTTATTTTAACACAACATATCCTTTGGTTTATCTAACATCACAATATTCTTATTGATTTTTCCCCTCTCAAAAATTAAGTTTCAATTACGGCTTGATTCCAATGTCAATTTAAGACTTACTTTAATATAGATTACTGTTTCCAGACGAGTGTTTACTCCGGTATATAAGGAATCAAGTTGTGAAAAAGTTGTTCTGTGTGTTGTTAACTCTTCTTAACCTTTATTCAAACATTTATTCTCAAAATTCTATTAGGTACGTAGATTCTTTATTCACAGTTGAACAAACATATACAAATCAAGTTTATGCAACCGCACCGCAGTTAACAATTCCTTACTTAAGTGAAAGTTCAACATCGAATGTCGATTTAACCATGCATATCTTTGAACCCTCCGGTGATACACTTCAAAAAAGAGCGATGCTCGTTTGCCTGCACAGCGGAGGATTTGCAATCGGGACAAAAGAAAACGAAGACATGATGGAATTCTGTAGAATCTTTGCAATGAAAGGTTATGTAACAGCTACTGCACAATACAGACTCGGTATAAACCTTGCGAGTAATACAAGCGGTGAGCGTGCTGTCTATCGCGCCATCCAGGACAGCCGTGCATTACTCAGATATTTAAGAGGAAATGCCGAGGCTTTAAGAATTTCCCCAAATCACATTTATCTACTCGGAAGCAGTGCCGGGGCATTCATTGCACTTCATAATTTGTTTCTGGATAAAGAATCGGAACGACCGGAAGGCACTTACGAAATTAATAATTTATTCGGCACTGCTCCTGATCTCGGCGGACTCGATTCAATAGGCAGCTATTTAGATCAAAGTTCAAAAGCCAACGGAATTATTTCCCTTTGGGGTGCATTGGCGGATACAACTTTAATTGAAGCGACCTATTCATACATTCCCATTTTTCTCGTACATGGAACTGCAGATGCAATAGTACAATTCGGTCTCGGCTCTCCTTTCCATGCTTTAACTTTAGCATCAACCTACGGCAGTCAGTTAATAGATAAGAGATTAGCCGGTATGGATTACTCCCATGAAACATATTTTGTAGAAGGAGAAGGACATGAGTTCTACGGGGTATTCAACGGGAACTGGAATCCTGCACCGAATCAATACTGGTATATAATCGTTGACAAAGTTCGGAACTTTCTTTTCAGCATACACAAACCTACCGCCGACTTTGCTCAAACCATTGACAACGGAAAAGTAACTTTTAATAACAACTGCCTTAACTCGGTTCTATGGCATTGGGATTTTGGGGATGGAAAATCCAGCAACGAACAAAAGCCGATTCATACTTATGCTCAAGCAGGAAATTATGACGTTACGTTAACTGCTTATAGTGAAGTTCACAGCGCAGATCAAATTACAAAGCAAGTAAATGTAACGGTTGTCAGCGTAGAAAATAATCCTACTATTCCAAATAAGTATGTGCTTTATCAGAATTACCCCAACCCTTTCAATCCCGAAACAGCTATAAGCTATCAGCTTTCAGCATCCAGCCATGTAAGTCTAAAAGTATTTAATAACCTTGGGAGAGTTGTTGCGACACTGGTAAACGAAGAAGAGCAGGCAGGCAAATATACTGTTACATTTGACGCAAAAAATTTATCAAGCGGTGTTTATTTCTATACATTGAATGCAAACGGTTTTGCAATAACAAAAAAACTAATCCATCTAAAATAGTATTGGGTGAAAAAATGGCACAAAAAAAACTTTTATTAATTGCTGCAGCGGTTTTATCCTGCACAATAATTACTGCACAACAAGATTCGTGGGAGCTGCAAAATATGCAGCCGACTATCTACGATATTGAAATTAGTCCTGAAGATTATATATATGTTAATTCGTCAGCGGGACTTAATTTATCGAAAGACGACGGCACCACATGGACAACTTTATCCAAAAACGATTCATGGGGACAATTGGCAGTAATGCAAAACTCTGTTCTTTTCGGTTTCGGATTTAGTTCTAGTACTTTATATCGGGGAATATCAAGAAGTTCCGACGGCGGTCAAACATGGGAAACAGTTTATGAAGGTATTGAAGGTGATAGGATTGTAAGTATTGTTGAGGGAAATAATAAAATTTATGCCGGATTAAGTAAATCAAACTACAATGATAAACTCTTAATTTCCACAGACGAGGGAAAAAGTTTTTCCGAAGCTAGTGTATTCGCGGAAGGAATACAAGAATTATATTTTGTTCCGGGCGGTTTCGGAGGAGGTTATCCAAATGACAACGGCAGTTTGATT
Source organism: uncultured Melioribacter sp. (assembly GCA_964600175.1). Lineage (GTDB taxonomy): Bacteria > Bacteroidota > Ignavibacteria > Ignavibacteriales > Melioribacteraceae > Pyranulibacter. The sequence continues at coordinate 4,445 of CAZRIQ010000145.1, forward strand.
AGGGTAGTCAACGGCAGTCTTATTCAACGCTCCGAAGATGACGGGACAACATGGGCGGAGCTTGGTGATTTTCCAACGAAGGATATTATAATGGATATGACAGTTAATGCTTTATACACTATTGGAAAGGACACGATTTTTGCCGGGGGAAGCAAATGGATGTCCGGTGATAAAATTGGCTGCTACAGATCTACCGAAGGCGGATTCAATTGGGAAAATATTACTTCCGGGTTATCCAAAGCAAGTATTGATGCTTTTTGTTTTTATAACAACACACTTTATGCATCCGAAGGCGATAATCCTAACGATATGGAAAGCACAACTCCCGGCGGGTTGTATTCATTTAATCGAGCAAACAAAAGGTGGAATAAGATCAGCAGCTTCCCTGCACTTAATACCAATAGATTAAAGGTAAATCCGTCCACCGGGAAGTTTTATGCCGGAACAACTAACGGCTTATATACTTCAACAGACGTCAGTAACTGGGAACAATGCAATTTTATTACGAACAGAACTTTTGATACAAAATATCTCTTCAACTACTTTGTTTCGCCGACTTATGGTGCTTTTGTCCTGGCTTACAAGAAAATTTTCAGAAAAGAAACGCCGGAATCCGAATGGACTCTTCTGCCGACGCAATATTTATTTAACATGTTAAGCTTAGTAGTTTTGAATAACGGAGACTTAATCTCCGCTAGCCAAGGATATTCGCAAAGCGGTCTCTTGGGACAATTTTATAGATCCACCGATATGGGCATTTCATTTGAACAGATATCAACATATGATGGTATTAGTAATCCGAGTCTGCTTAGAGTTAATTCCAAAGATTATCTGTATGCATCAACACGAAAAGATGGTAATACTTTTGTCCCTTCCGGAACTGAAATAATCCGTTCAAAGGATTTAGGTGTCACGTGGCAACAGGTTTACTCCGATTCAGATAATCAAAACGGCACGGACATTCTAATCGATAATTCTGATAACATTTATATTATTCTTGCTAGCGGAAAAGGGATAGCAAAATCGATAGATGACGGCGATACATGGACTCCAATTAATCAAGGACTTGAGGGACCGACCGGAGTAAACGGTGATTTCTATCAATTAGCGGCTGATAAAGATGGAAATATTTATGTCAGTTCAAACGAGGGAATTTACCGTTCTACTAACAACGGGGACTCATGGGAACTTAAAATCAATAACAATAAACGTTTTTTTGCAATTAACTCACACAACAATATCTTCTCGGCACTTTTCGATGCCAATCCGCAACTATGGTATTCTGAAAATTACGAGGATGGTGATGTGCAATATGAATCTCCGGCATTACCTAATAAATTTTTAGAAGAAGTAGATAGACCTAATGATTGTAGTGTGACCTTCATGTTTTTCTACGACGATTATCTTTACATATCTAACGGAGTTTGTTTAATAAAATCGCCTACAAAATTGATCATGGATGTCAAGGATGAGAATTCTAATGACATTGTAACAGGCTATAAATTGTACAATAATTATCCGAATCCGTTTAACCCGGAAACGGCTATCAGCTATCAGCTTTCAGTATTCAGCCATGTAAGTCTAAAAGTATTCGATAACCTTGGAAGAGTCGTTACAACGCTGGTAAACGAAGAAAAACCGGCAGGTAAATATACTGTAACATTCAACGCTAAAAATTTATCGAGCGGTGTTTATTTCTACAGA
>CAZRIQ010000146.1:0-2835 GCA_964600175.1 uncultured Melioribacter sp.
AATAAGCCCGCACTTTTACCGCCAAGTTTACCATGACTTGCTTGCGGGAAAATCATTTTGTCAATAAGCCTGTAAAAATCAGTCAGCTTAACATATTCCTTTGCTACACGAATAAACTCAAGCTGATCTGTAAAAAATCTTCTAAGAAGAGATACCCTTAGCCCCTTTATTGTTGATGGGGCTAATTCAAATTTTTCGGGTGCAAGGTGATAATATTTTCTTATTGCATCCGCTATATCCGTTAAAGAAGTATCCTGGTTTTCAACGACTTTAACGAGCAAACTGGATTTATCTTCTTGAATCCATTTCTGAATTCGGGTTAGTATTATTTCATCGGTTAAATTTTCATCAACAAGTCCAAGTATAGCCTCAACGTATTCATCGTAATTGGAAATCTTTGAAACTTTAGTAGGTTTATTTTCATCGCCGGAAGAGTCTTCTTCTTCATACTTCCTCCTTTTTATGCTGGCATGTTTCATCAGCATTTCAGCTTCTTCAACACCTTTCCAACATAATAAGTGAAGAATTTTTCTTAACAAACTCATGAACAGATTAGGATCGGTTTTACGTATCATGTCAAGAACAACTCTCCATTCTCCTTTTGCATTTCCGACGAAACTTTCTCTTGCAGTTTTTAATTCATTAAAAACATTTTGTAATTTTTGATGAAGTATAAAATGTCCCAGCCTTTCGGCAATCGTGTCCAGCAATTTTCTTTCTTCTTTTAGAAACGGTCCGAAATCTGATTGTGGTGCATTTTCTGTATAAAATACTTTAATCGAACCGACGGTTTTATCTTGAACAATAATAGGAGATTCAATTACCCATTTTGTTTCATCGAAATCGCTTGTCTGATAGACAATCTCTCCGTAAACCAATTTAGCTTTACAAAGATTGGGATATTGCCAACCTGGAGGAATAGCATTAATAACAGTGTGGAATGCCTGCCGCAGCGAAATATCGGAACGGTTTAAACTATCTTCAATAGTGTAAAGACAATTTAATTCTTTTGCTCTCTCCTGTAATTCAAAAACGAGATTATCTATTGGTTTGTTTCCATCTAACATTTTGTAATAACTCCGCAGGCTTTTCTTCCGTCTACTTTTATTTTTAGATTACGATCCAACTTTATATGTTTTACAAATTCTGTCTCGTCAACGATCTTTTGATTATTCAGCCAATCCCAGTCTATTTTAAATTTCCCGTCAAAATTTATTGAAAAATATTTCACCTTAAAACCCGTCATGTTATGAAAAAAATGAGAACCCTGGCTTAAATCTACATTAATTCCCGGTAAAGTGGATTCAACAATTACCTTAGCACCGGAAATTTGCCCCCATTCAACCGGTATACCAAGCCAGGGATCCGAACTCCCCCATCTTCCAAAACCGATTAAAAGGCAGGGAATGTTTTGCTCTAATAGTTTTCTATTTATCCTATCAAGTTCTTCGGCAATTTGTTGAGTATTTTTTTTGTCAAATTTTTTCGGAATTACGAAAACTATGTCGCTGATATTATCTATAACTCCATTTCCCAACGCTTTATCACTTGATAACAACACATTTTCACCGATCATTTCATCTTCATCAACTTCAACAATCTCAGACGATACGACCATCGGTCGAATTTGGAGAAAACCAAAGGATGCTTTTTCTTTTCCAAAATTCACAGCAAATTCAATTTCTACAGGGTCGCCAACTGCTTCTTCACAAACTTTTAAAATTGATTGGATCAAATCGTTAAACTTATATTCATTCAAATTAAGCAATGGTGCAAAGTTTATGATTCTCGGACCTTTATTTCCAACTCCCATTAAAATTTTTTCCGAGACGGTATCATAAGTCGAAGCAATAAGTTTTAATGTGTTATCATAATCTGCATCGGATAATTCTGATTCAATTAAATATTCAATTTCTTTCGTAGGATCATGATGAATAAACGGAGACATATTAACTGACCAGAATCGCAGTTGAGTGTTTTTCAACATATCGGAAGGGTCGGCAAAAGGAGGGACAGACTTCGGGTAAACCGGAGAGTAACTCCAAACGATATCACCATCAACAATTGTTTTCCCCAGTCCCAAAGCCAAATTCACAACACCTTGTTCAGGTTTTAATTTTCCTAAGGAGTAATAATTGTAAGACCGGGCCACTCCGGACAGATTTGGATAAAATCTTTCGTTGTGTTTTTGACCGACAATTTCCTGTATGATCACAGCCATTTTCTCATCTTCAACGGAATGTTTTGTTGCTCCAAAATAATCTTTGCTTTCTTTGAAGAACACACTTGCATAAACGAACTTTATTGCCTCAACTAGTTTTTGAAATCTTGTTTCGTTATCCGACTGGTTATTGGAAATCATTTTTGTTGCATAGATTCCGGCAAAAGGTTCATATTTATCATCTTCAAGCATACTTGAAGATCTTACTGCAAGAGGAACAGAAACATTTAAAGTCAATGACCACAAGTCCCCTAAGACTTCTACCGGCAATTCGGCTTTTTGAAACGCATCTATAATAAACACATCTGAATGTTCTGATAAAGCAACCTCGTAAAGGTTGTTGTGTTCCATAAACTTGTCAAAAATATCTGTTCTAACAACAACCATTCTCGGAATACAGATATTTATTTCTGGAAATTTTGATTTACCAATTTCATCATCTATAATCTTTTTGATGAAACCAAGACCGGAGGCTTTTCCCCCAAAAGATCCTTCCCCTATCCACATGAATTCATTCGATGAATTAAAAAAGTTCCTATCAAACCTTTTTGTAAATCCTAATTCGTTATTTGATTCTTTTATACCCATCATATCTTTACAAAATGGAAACGGGA
>CAZRIQ010000146.1:2845-6148 GCA_964600175.1 uncultured Melioribacter sp.
CGGGAATTGAAAACCAATTAGTATAATTTGGAGAAATGGAGTTACAATACTTTCCTATGTTAATTAAAAATGTTCAATTCCCGTTAAGGTCATCTCGTTTTTCGGGTGTTATACCCATCCTCTGTCTTTGCAAGCCTGGGCAACTCTGCTAACGGAAATAACGTAAGCAGCATCTCTCATATATAATTTTCTCTTTTTGGCCAATTCACTAACAGCGAGGAATGCCGAGGTCATTTTGACATCTAGTCTACCGAGAACTTCATCCTTCTCCCAAAAATAATTCATATTCGACTGTACTTGTTCGAAATAACTACAAGTAACTCCACCTGCATTAGCAAGAAAGTCTGGGATTAAAAAGATGCCTTTTTCTTCAATCACTTTATCTGCTTCCGGTGTAGTAGGTCCGTTTGCACCTTCAGCAATTACTTTTACACGTTTACTTATTTTAGTAATATTGTCTCCCCTTACCTGATTCTCCAATGCTGCCGGTATTAAAATATCAACATCTTGTTCGATCCAAGCTTCACCGTCCAAAACTTCGTATCCTAACTCTTTGGCTTTTATCTTATCAATACCGCCGAATTTATTCGTAATAGAAAGCAATTCATTCAGGTTAATTCCATTACTCTTTTTAAATGAATAAGAAGTTTGGTCATCCTGATCCCAACACGAAACACAAATCACTTTTCCGCCCATCTGATTATAGAGCTGAATTGCATATTGTGCTACATTCCCAAAACCTTGAACACTCGCGGTTGTATCCTCAACTCTAATTCCCAATTCTTTTAGTGCTTCTCTTACAGTAAACATAACTCCATAACCGGTTGCCTCTGTTCTGCCTAAAGAGCCGCCCATTCCTACGGGTTTGCCAGTTATAAAACCCGGATACTTTGAACCGTGAATCATCTCAAACTCGTCAAGCATCCAAAGCATATGCTGTGCGTTTGTCATAACGTCCGGTGCAGGAACGTCGTTTAATGGTCCAACATTTTTTGCTAATTGACGAACCCAACCGCGGCAAATTTGCTCTTGCTCTCTCATACTTAGATTGTGTGGATCACAAACAACGCCGCCTTTTCCGCCGCCAAGGGGAATATTAACAACTGCACATTTCCATGTCATCCACATCGACAAAGCTCTCACCGTATCAATAGTTTCTAGTGGGTGAAAACGGATGCCACCTTTACTTGGTCCCCTTGCATCATTATGTTGAACCCGAAATCCACGGAATACATGTACTTTGCTATCATCCATTCTTACAGGAATAGAAAATTGATATTCGCGCAAAGGATTTCTTAATAATTGTCGAGTTGCATCGTCAAGTTTTAGAATCTCAGCAACTTTATCAAACTGCGCTTGTGCCATTTCAAAAGGATTGAACTCTTTACCCTTCATTGTAACCTCTTAAGAGAATTTTGAATAATTATTTAATAAGGGCTGAGATATTAATTTTAGAGAGAAGAAATATGTAGAAAATTTATATAAAGATGATATTATCTTTTATCCAACAACTTGTATGAAATCTTTCTTCTCTTGTTTCTCAGCCTTCCTGAATTCTAAAAAATTCAACACAACCAAATTATAGACATTAGACATGTTAAGCAAGATAAACAGATATCCGGTATTCAAAGCAAATGATTCTTATCAACAAAAAGTAATCTAAATTTATGTTTTTGCAAGGCTAATAACTTATTTTTTTACGACTAATTATCATTGAAATTTCATAAAGTTTTTTTAGGTTGATTTCGCTGCATTGCTTATATTGAATTCCCCATTTCAAAATATGGTAAAATCTTGTTTATCTGGAAGGGGGATAGGCTACGTTAGTAAAGTGTTTTTAAGCTTCTTGTATAATTAATCGTTAAGAGAACTATTTAAGTGCTAAGACTAAATTTTATGGCGGGGGTATAATAGAAATTCCGCTTACTAATTCATCAAATTAATGATTGTAAGAACCCTTAAACAATTTAAAAAAATACTAGTAGCGATAGCCGGTTTTACAGTACTTATCATCGGTTTATTAATGATATTTACTCCGGGACCGTCGGTATTGGTAATCCCGTTCGGTCTTTCTATTTTAGCTACGGAATTTATTTGGGCGAAAAAAATGTTCGAGAAATTTAAGGCAACTGTTCAAAACATTAGAAATAACGGTATAAAGAATTAAACGTAAAAATGCTCTTTGTAATTCTCTGTTACAATATGCCCGTCAAATAAATGTACTACTCTATTGCCGTAATCGGCGTAGGTTGGTGAATGAGTCACCATCACAATAGTTCCCCCAGTATCATTCAAATCCTTTAACATTTGCATTACCTCGTCTCCCCTATTAGAGTCCAAGTTTCCTGTCGGTTCATCTGCAAGAATGATTTTGGGATTACTAACAATTGCTCTCGCAACGGCAACCCTTTGCTGTTGTCCGCCGGAAAGCTGCTGCGGAAAATGATTTACCCGGTGCATTATCTCCATTCTTTCCAAAACTTCATGTACTCTTTTTACGCGATCCGAAGACGGTACACTTAGGTATAAAAGCGGGAGTTCGACATTTTCAAAAACCGTGAGTTCATCTATTAAATTAAAACTTTGGAAAACAAACCCGATATTTTGTTTTCGTAGGCTTGCCCTTTGACGCTCATTGTATTTTGATACATCTTCGTTCAAAAAGAAATACTGACCGTCGCTCGGGTTATCGAGTAATCCTAATATATTTAACAATGTTGATTTACCGCATCCGGACGGTCCCATAATCGAAACAAATTCTCCTTCTTTGATTTCAAAGCTGATATTATCCAAAGCGGTTGTTTCAACTTCTTCCGTTACAAACATCTTTTTAAGACTGTTTGTCTTGATCATAGCCCTCTCCTTTTCCATTAAAATGTGACACTAATTTAGACTGATATTTTCTTAAAAGGTTGCAGCCATATATCATTTTTTGAAAATGTCAACTACCACTATGAATGCATAGAATACACGAAAATTTTGTTACCAAAAAATTAAATATATTTTTATAATTTTCGATAAACATTAAGAGTTGATATGACTTTACAAGATAAAAGCAATTATTTAAGAGGGATGCTAATCCTAATCGGGAAAGACAGACTAATAGCCGAGGAAGAAAGGGAAGCAATTAGAAGCTTGGCAAAGATATTAGGTTTTGACAGCAAATTTTGTGAAGATGCCATGAACGAACTTTTAGAAAACGAATATTTAACTGACGAGCCCCCAAAGTTTTCAACGGTAGATTTGGCAAAAACCTTTATTACAGACGGGATAAACTTAGCGCGTTCAGACGGCGATTTCCAT
>CAZRIQ010000147.1:0-2946 GCA_964600175.1 uncultured Melioribacter sp.
AAAACAATTCTAATCTTATCCGTGCCTATAACTTTATCAAACATTTTTATTCTTGCTTCACCGGCACTTTGAAAGATATCCTTATCCGGGTACATTTTATGTATCATCTGCAACAAATAGAACTGGACTTTCATTAAAGAGACCCGTCTGAAGTTTGTAATATGAATTTGAACACCTGTAATTAGCGTATCTTTGAAAGTTCCGTAACGGGGTGTATAACTTATTGGTGTAAATTTTAATCCCGGAAGATTGAACTTGTTCATTATCATAGCAAGTGAGTCACCATTAATCCATTGAGCTCCAACGGTTTGAAAGGGAAGTGTATACCCGATACCGATTGAAAGAGTTTGTAGTTCGCCAAGAATACCGGTAGCAACTTCGTATGACGGGATAAATTCATAAGGAATTTGTGTGGATGTTGGTAACCAGATTAATCCGGTATCTTCAAAGTGCATGTTGCGTTTCCAACCTCGCATCGGCACAATAGTTAGGTTGCATTTGGCTTTGTTCGGCAGCATACCTTCTTCATTAATCAATTGTGCCAACTCGCCGCATGTTAATCCATATATATAAGGAATCTTGTAAGGAGAAACGAAAGAAATAAAATCGTCTTCAACAACATTGCCTTCTATTCTTATTCCGCCTAAGGGATTCGGTCTATCGAGAACGACAAATTGAATATTATTTTCGGCAGCAGCTTCCATGCAGAAACCAAGCGTACTTATATAAGTATATGCTCTTATCCCCGTATCTTGAATATCGTAAACAAGTACATCGATGTTTCTCAACATCTTTTTTGTAGGTTTTTTGGTTCTGCCGTAAAGTGAGTAAACAGTAAGACCGGTTTTATCGTCAATTTCTGAATTGTAGTTTTGTCCGGCGGTAAACGTTCCTCTTATTCCGTGTTCAGGGGAAAAAAGTGTAACTAGCTTAAAACTTTTTTGTGAAAATAAAATATCGATTGTGGATACGAGATTGCTGTTATAACCGGTTTGGTTTGTAATTAAACCAATGCGTTTCCCTTTTAGGATTGAAAAATCATTTTTTTGCAGAATATCGATTCCGAGCAGAACTTTACATTTTACCGAGACAAAGGGAATAATAACAAGTAAAATCAGCAAGACTTTTTTCATGATGGAATTAATCCGGAAATTATTTTATCGTTGATTTGTCGTGCTGCCGTAGTTATTTCATCGATTAGAATGCTGCTTTGCTTTCGTAATTCTCCTGCCAACGTTTGATTGTTTAATGAACTGCAATTAATAAGCACATTCAAATATGCTCCTTGTGCGGCAGTCGAAATAAGTAGAGCCGCAACTCCGGCATCTGAGATTGAATTCTTGTTTCCTTTTTCCGCAATTGTTTTTATCAATGGGATAATCTCGTAACAATTTTTTATTACGGCAGAAGGTACCTCCGCAGCACCGAAAGTGGCTTCTTCAATCCTTTTTGACCGCTGTTCTTTTTGTTCGTCAGTTTCCTTTGGAAGTTTGAATGCATCCATTACTTTATTAAAAGCTTCGTTATCCAACTCGGCTAATTCAAAAAATTTCTTTTGGTAATCTTCAAGCCTTTTTTTGATTTCGGTAAGTTCAGCTTCGACGTCTACATACTTCCTTTTCCCAAAGGTTAAATTGCAGACCATTATTCCCAAACTTGTTGATAATGCACCGCACATAGCTGAAACATTTCCTCCACCGGGAGTGGGGGAGTTAGATGACAATTCGTTAAAATATTCTTTCATAGTTTTTGATATATCACTCATTTTGACTCCATTTTTAACGGCCCCTTTTCATCCCCCCCTTATCAAGGAGGGGGATACAGGGGGAGGTCAAATCATATATTCAATTATTTTTTCTTCAGGATTGAAGCTATGCAGAGAACTCAACCCAAGATTTTCAATTGCAGCTTCGACTAATTTTCTTTCATTTATTTCTTTACCGTTGGTATAGAATCTCCCGGTTTGTAACATTGCTTCTAACGGAACGAGCCCAACTATTTCGCTTCCTTTAACACTGACTCCAAGTCTCGTCGCTTCTTTTTTTGCTTCTTCAAATGCAACATGTAACGGTGTAATAGTGTAGTTTTTCAAGTTCATTGACACTTGTGTGATATTGAATTTCTCAAGTGCAACACCCATTCCTTGAACTGTTTTAAGTCTGCCGGGAATTCTTACTGTTTGTCCGTCAACTTTAATAATTTTTCCGTTTTCATCTCTTTTAGGAACACCGCTTTCCCTTAAAACTTCCGCAATCTCTTTTGAGTATTGAACATCAGTCGAATCAATATTAACATTATATGCAATCAAAAAGAAGCGCGAGCCGGTAACAATTGCTCCGAGCTTTGGATTAAAAACCGGGTCACCGAAATCGGGATACCAATTCGGATCTTTAAGCTTTTCTTCAAGACCTTCGTATTCACCTTTTCTTATATTTGAAAGAGTTTTACGATCTGACTTACGTGCAGCATCTTCGTAGAGATAAACTGGAACGTTTAATTCCTTTGAAATTATTTTTCCGAACTCTTCCGAGATTTTCACACATTCTTCGGTAGATGTATTGGCAACCGGAACGAACGGCACAATATCAATTGCTCCAAGTCTTGGATGTTCTCCTTTGTGTTTTGTCATGTCAATGCACGATGCGGCGGCTTTACACGCATTGACGGTTCCATTCAATATTCCCGTTTCATTTCCGGCTAAAGTAACAACAACTCGGTTATAGTCTGAGTCAGGTTCGAGGCTCAATAATTTCACGTCCTTAGTAGAATTTATTGCTTCTTTAATTATCTCAAATGTCTTTTCGTTTTTACCTTCGCTGAAGTTCGGCACACATTCAATAATTTTCATCGTTACTCCTCATGTTTCTTGTAAACAACATTTCCTTTTTTGATTGTCATCGAGCACAAATTATTTCCTACGTTATAAAAAATTTCGTTATAATCTTC
>CAZRIQ010000147.1:2956-6143 GCA_964600175.1 uncultured Melioribacter sp.
AAAGTCTGCATCTTTACCGGTTTCAATACTTCCGATTCTTTCGTTTCTATCGAGTGCTTTTGCAGCATTTATTGTATAAGCGGAAATTATTTCTTCAAATAAGAGTCTCATTTTTATTGCGGCGAGACTAAAAATTAAACCGAGGTTTTGAATGTGAGACGTGCCCGGGTTGAAATCGGTTGCTAACGCGAGAATTGCATTTGAATCAACCAATTTTCTCGCCGGGGCAAAATCGTAATCGAGGAAGTAAGAAACACCGGGAAGCAAAACAGCTACGGTATTACTCTCTGATATTTTCTTAACGCCTTTGTCGTCAACTACTTCCAAATGGTCGGCTGAGACAGCTTTATGCTTCAATGCTATATCCAATCCGCCGATCCTATTGAATTGCTCGGTATGGAGTTTAAGTTTCAATCCATTTTTTTTTGCTTTGGTAAAAATAGAATTGATTTGATCGGAAGAAAATGCCGTCTTTTCACAGAAGCCGTCGCAAAATTCTGCAAGTTTCTTTTCAGCGATGTATGGTAACATCTGCGTATTAATCAAATTTACATATTGACTTTGTTCGTTCTTGTATTCCGGCGGTAAAGTATGCGCACCGAGGAATGTCGGAACGATCTCAATCTTTTCTGTTTTCTTGAAATAGTTTATAACCTGGAGCAATTTAATCTCATCATAATGGCTGAGACCGTACCCGCTTTTTATTTCGAGCGTTGTAACTCCTTGTTCAATGAACCTATCTATTTTTGGCTTTACGGAGGAAGTTAGCTGATCGAAAGATGCTTTGCGAACGGATTTAACTGTAGAAATGATTCCGCCCCCTTGTTTGGCAATTTTTTCATAGGAAGTCCCGCTAAGCCGTAAATTAAATTCATGTGCCCTCGATCCGGTAAAAGCAGTATGCGTATGACATTCGACCAAGCCGGGTAAAATGACTTTTCCTTTTAAATCGACAATTTGTGCGTTCCCGGACTTCTTAACCGAATTATTAGGAATTACATCCTTTATTACACCGTTTTCAATTAAGACCGAATGATTTTCAAGAGGTTGAATGTCTTTTAATTCTTTTCCTCTTTTTAAGTTTTTACCATCCGTATTTACCGTTACAACCTGGGAAGCATTATATAGGATTTTTCTCATAGAATTGATCGGATATTCTATAGAATAAAGTTGAAGAAATTTGTTACTTAACTTAATGAGGCAAACCTAAAAATGCTAATTTTTTTGTCAATATGTCAATATTTTCATAAATTTAGACTCTAAAAACCAAAGGACTACCCAAAAATGCCCTCAGGAAAAAAGCTTAAAATCCTCTTTGTAACTTCGGAAGTCGTACCCTTTATAAAAACCGGTGGTTTAGCAGACGTTTCATCTGCATTACCCCAAAAATTGCAGGAATTAGGTCATCACGTTAGGATTGTCGTTCCCAAATACGGTGCTATCGATGAACGTAAATATAAAATACACGAGGTCGTAAGATTAAAAGATATCACAACTAAAATTGGTGATAAGGAAGTTGTTTTTTCTTTGAGGTCTTCGTTTTTGATTGGACCGAAAACACGAGTTCAAATCTATTTTTTGGATAACCATGAATATTTTGGAAGCCGGCATAGTCTGTATTCCGACCCGATGAGCGGTGAAGATTTTCCGGACAACAACGAAAGATTTATCCTTTTGGCAAAATCTGTTTTCGAGTTGATTCAAAAGCTGGGCTGGACGCCGGATATTATTCACTGCAACGATTGGCAATGCGGTATGATTCCCGCATATCTAAAAACAAGGCACAAAAACGATTCGGCATTTAATTCGATTAAAACTTTATTTACGATTCACAACCTTTCATTCCAGGGAGTTTTTCTCAAATCTTCGTTTGCAACAACGGGTTTGCCTGATGAGGTTCTTTCTGAAAAAGGAATTCTGCATAAAGGGAAAATAAATTTTCTTAAGGCAGGGCTGGTTTATTCAGATGTAATTAACTCGGTAAGTGAAACTTATGCAAAAGAGTTGAGTTCCGATAAAGATATCGGGAAAGACTTACTCCCGATTCTTTCCAAAAGAAAGAAAGATATTTACGGCATAGTCAATGGAATTGATGAAACGATCTGGCATCCGGAAGTTGATAATTTGATACGTAAAAAATATTCGTTGAAGAACCTTGAAGCGAAGGTCGAAAATAAAAAAGCTTTGGCTGAAAACTTTGGATTTGAATACAACGAAAAGACACCGGTTATAGGTATGATCATGAGACTGATTCCGGATAAAGGAATTGATTTGATTGAGAAAGCGTTTAAGGAGTTAATGAAGCTGGATATCCGTCTTATATTGCTCGGTACAGGCGATAAAAAATATCAAAAGCTTTTCTTGAGTGCCGCGAACAAAAACTCTAAGAAGTTTTCGTGCTACTTGGGATTCGACGACGAAATTGCTCACCTAATAGAGGCCGGTTCCGATATGTTCTTGATGCCTTCCAAGCACGAACCCTGCGGTTTGAATCAGATGTACAGCTTGGTCTACGGTACGGTTCCTATAGTAAGGGCAACCGGAGGTTTAGTCGATACTGTTCAACCATATAATCCTAAAACGGGAAACGGCAACGGATTTGTATTTAAGAAATACACCGTTGGAGATCTTGTTGCTGAAGTTAAAAAAGCCGTAAGGATTTTTAATTCCGATAAGGAAACCTGGGGCAAGATTGTTAAGAACGGAATGAAATCCAATTTTACTTGGTTGACTTCGGCTAAGAAGTACGTTGAATTATATAAAAAGCTCGCCGATTAAAATAAATGAGTTGTCACGCTGTTTTTTTAGATAGAGATGGAACAATTAACGTTGATACAGGGTATATAGCCGATCCGAAAAAAGTTCAACTCATGCCTTTTGTTGGGGAATGTCTTTTTCAATTGAAGGAGATTTATAAGTTTAAGTTGATTGTTGTATCTAACCAATCCGGGATATCGCGCGGAATAATGAATCACGAAGATGTGAAGGGTATTAATAAAAGGATAAATGAACTTTTGAAAACGTACAAAACTTGCATTGATGAATTTTATTATTGTCCGCATCATCCCGAATTTAGTAAAGAGGGAGAATCAGATTGCAGAAAGCCGTCACCTAAGATGATTCTCGAAGGTTCTAAAGAACACGATGTCGATTTAACCATGTCATACATGGTTGGTGATAGGTCTTC
>CAZRIQ010000148.1:0-6140 GCA_964600175.1 uncultured Melioribacter sp.
CATAGACGTCCACCCAAAGTTAAAGATAATTTAAAAGCAATGTGTGAGATTCCATCTGTTGTTTCGGCTTGCCCTACGGCTGCCATTAAACCGGCAACTATTAACGGGAAACCGTCTGTTGAAGTTAACGAGGAAAGATGTATGTTTTGTGCTAACTGCTACACCGTATGCCCTGCAATGCCGCTGAACGATCCGTTGAACGACGGCGTTTCGATTTGGGTTGGCGGCAAAGTTTCGAATGCGAGAAGCGAACCTATGTTCTCAAAATTAGCTATCCCGTTTCTGCCGAACAATCCGCCGAGATGGCCTGAAGTCGTTAATGCGGTAAAAAGCCTTGTGGAAATATGGGCACAGAACGCAAGACCTCACGAAAGAATGGGTGAATGGATCAACCGCATAGGGTGGCCTAAGTTTTTCCGTCTTACAGGTATTCCGTTCCAAAAGGAACATATTGACGATTTCAAACATGCCGGTTTAACATTCAAACGATCGACACATTTGACTTATTAAGAGGAGATTATTATGGCTGAGCAAGTAAAAGTTGAAGAAGTTGCTGATGCAATGTACAAGCTGATAAAAGATAGTATGGGACAAAAAAAATGGAAAGCTACGGATCTAACCAAAGCGGTAATAGAATTATTCGGAGAAAGATGCGACAAAGCATTAGCCAAATCCGCAATTAGAGAATTGATCGAAAGCGAAAAATGCGTCTACACTTATTTTGGAGGAAGCTTTATCGAAATTCCTCACAAAGAAGGTGCGGAAAATTAATTCACATTATTGCTGAAAGTGGTTATAGAAAATGCTTAGTGATTATTCGAGAATTATCATCAGTGGTTTAGCAGGAGACTCCGGCAAAACCATCGTTTCCTGCGGGCTTCTTACTTGTCTGAAAAGTAGAGGCATAGATGTCTTAGGCTTCAAAAAAGGTCCCGACTACATTGATGCTGCCTGGCTGAGTTTATCTTCGGATAAACCAGCCAGGAATCTCGATACATTTATGATGGGATTTCCTACGGTTAAAAAATCCTTTCTGAAAAATGCAGAAAAGAACGGCATCAATATCATTGAAGGCAATAGAGGTCTCTTTGACGGAGTTGACAGTAAAGGAACTCACAGCACTGCGGAACTTGCCAAACTGCTTCAGTCCCCCATCATTATTGTTCAGGATGTTTCCAAAGTTACACGAACTGCAGCAGCGTCTATTGCGGGCTGTATGAAACTCGACCCGGACTTGAAAATTGAAGGCGTGATCTTGAACCGTGTTGCCGGCGAAAGACACGCAAGAATTGTTAAAGAAGCAATCGAAGAAGAAACAAGCATCCCGGTTGTCGGATCAATCCCTAAACTATCTAAAAAATTTATTTTGCCTTCCAGGCATTTGGGATTGATTACACCGGATGAGTTTGAACAAAAATCTATTTTCCTGCGCGACCTAAAAAATATAATTGAGAATAACATCGACGTTTCAAAAATTTTGGAAATAGCAAACAAAGTTCCTTCTATAGATTTACCTCAAAAGAATAATGACTCAAAACAGATATATGATTCATCGATCGAAAAAGTAAAGATTGGCTACTTCAAAGATCAATCGTTCTCATTTTATTACCCGGAAAATTTGGAAATGCTTATTGAAGCCGGCACAGAATTGATCCCGGTTTCACCGACAGAAGGCACTTTACCGGATGATCTAGATGCTCTTTATATCGGAGGCGGTTTCCCGGAAATGAATTTATCGGGTTTAGCATCAAACAAAAAAATGACTATAGCAATAAAAACTTCGGCTGAAGAAGGTTTACCTATCTATGCAGAATGTGGCGGCTTGATGTATCTCGCCAAAGAAATCATTTGGAAAGGAAAAGAGCATTCCTTATCAGGAGTATTGCCGATTGTAATTCACATGCACGATAAACCTCAAGGTCACGGTTATTGTGAAGCTCTCGTTGATAATGAGAATCCTTTCTTCAAAGTAGGTAATGTTATTAAGGGACACGAATTTCATTACTCAAAAATTTATGACTATGACGCTGAAATAAAAAGCTCACTCTCCGTTTCTCGCGGCGAAGGCTGTTTCAACAAAAGAGATGGATTAACATATAAAAACGTATTTGCAACTTACATTCATGTTCACGCGCTAGCTACTCCGGAATGGATTAACGGAATGATTGAGCGTGCGCAGGAATTCAAAAAATTCAAAAAAACATTTAAATCGATTAAGATCAATTAAAGGGAGATAAAATGGCAACACAAAAAGAATTGAATGAAAAGCTACTCGAAACTTTAAAGAAGTGGCAAGTGGTTGAGGATCAGTCGGTTAAATCGACAACAGACATTATGGCAAAGACAAAGAATCCAATCATCAAACATATAATGGAAATAATCAGACAAGATTCTGCCATGCACAAAAGAATTCAACAGTTAATTATTGATAGCTATGAAAAAGAAGCCATAACACTTACACCGGAAGAATTGGGCGATGTTTGGAATATGGTTGAAAAACATATCGAGCTGGAAAAAGAAACTATCAGGTTGGCTGAAGAATCAAGGAAGAATTCCAAAAATTTTGTCGTACGGTATCTGTTAGGATATTTAATGACCGACGAACAAAAACACAACAGCGTTCTGCAGCAAATGGAAGACATTAAAGCGGGAATATATCCTTACGCGTAATGTGGTTAGAGATATCCCGGATATAAATTTCTTGAAAAAGTATTGACGGAGTCTATTAAATGGCAAAGATTGTAAAAAAAGCAAAGAAACCTTTGGGAGGTTTAAGCTCCCGTTCATCAGGCAGTTCTTCAGTAGAAACTTCGCCGCTGAGACCGGTACAGGTTCCTAAGACACCTCCGTGTTCAAACGGATGTCCGAACGAAACCAACATAAGGGAATTCTTAACGACTATAAGTCAATCGGAAGATTGCGGAAGAACAAACAAAGAGTCATTCGAAAAAGCCTGGGAAATATTAACGGAGAAGAATCCTTTCCCATCAACATGCGGAAGGGTTTGTCCGCATCCGTGTGAAGTTGAATGCAACAGAAATCATAAAGACAGTTCAGTGGGAATAAATAATCTTGAAAGATTCGTTGGTGATTTCGCTTTAGAGAACAGTTTCCAATTGAAACGTATATCGGAAGAATCTTATCCGCAAAAGGTTGCCGTTATCGGCGCGGGTCCGGCTGGTTTATCATGTGCATACCAATTGGCAAGAAGAGGTTATTCGGTAACAGTTTATGAAGCGTTCAGCAAACCGGGTGGAATGCTAAGATACGGAATTCCCGATTACAGACTACCGCAAAATGTTCTCGATAAAGAAATAGAAAGAATTGAAAAACTCGGAGTCGAGATAAAGTGCAGCCAGATCATCGGGAAAGATATTCCTTACGAAGAGCTGCAGAAAAATTATGATGCCATATTTGTTGGAATCGGTGCACACAAGGGCAAGCTGCTGGGTATACCGAACGAAGAAGCATCGAATGTGTTTACAGGGACAGAATTTCTGAACAAGATAAACTCCGGCGAAACAGTTGAAGTCGGTAATAAAGTCCTGGTTGTCGGCGGAGGAGACACCGCAATAGATGCCGCCCGCGTTTCAAAAAGATTGGGGGCGGATGTAACCATCGTTTACAGGCGAACAAGAAAAGAAATGCCAGCAATAGAAGAAGAAATTGTAGGTGCCGAAGAAGAAGGTATTAAGCTTGAGTTTCTATCAGCACCTGTCGATTTCGAAAGGAGTAACGGCACAGTAACAAAAATGAAATGCCAGAGAATGGAACTTGGTGAGCCGGATGATTCCGGCAGAAGAAGACCGGTACCGATTCCGGATTCATACTTTAATCTTGATGCAACAACAGTAATTGCCGCCATTAGCCAGGAACCAGAATTTACAGGCTTAGAGAATCTGCATGAAGGAAAAGACTGGATTAAAACCGACGAAACCGGTATGACAAAAATCAACAATACCTATGCAGGCGGAGATGCACTCGAACTTGGATTAGTTACCATTGCAATATTTAACGGAAGAAAAGCAGCGGAAACAATTCATAACAGATTCCAAAACATTGAACCGAAAAAAGAACAAAAGCCGCCGGTTATTACTCATGACAAAATTATTCTTAGCTACTATGAAAGCAAATTGAGAAACGAACCGTTTAAACTGCTTCCCGAAGAAAGACTGAAGGATTTAAATACCGAGATTACTTCTACATTAACTGAAGAACAGGTAATAGACGAAGCAAAAAGATGTATGAGCTGCGGTTCGTGTTTCGATTGCGGTACTTGCTGGAGTTATTGCCAGGACCAGGCAATAGTTAAACCGGTTGTAAAGCATCAAGGATATAAATTCAAATTGGATTTCTGCAACGGCTGTAAAAAATGTGCCGAGAATTGTCCGTGCGGTTACATTGAAATGAGATGATCACTAAATAAATACATCACAAATAATTAAAAGGATGATACCATGCCAGTATTTGAATATCAAGAACTCAAAATTGAAGTCGACGAAGACGGCTTTATTCAGAGACCTGAAGAATGGAACGAGGAAATTGCAAAAGCTTTAGCTTCAACGGAAGACGTGCAGGACATGACCGAAGCACATTGGAAAATCGTTCACTACCTACGTGACTATTATAAGAAGTACGGAATTGCACCAATGATTCGTAAGCTCTGCAAAGAGACCGGTTTCTCACTTAAGGAAATTTATGAACTGTATCCGTCCGGTCCGGCTAAAGGTGCTTGTAAAGTTGCCGGTTTAACAAAACCAACAGGCTGTGTATAAAATAATTCAACGTAAACCTTCGAGGTTTCCAAACCGGAAAACCATTAGCCAACCTCGAAGGTTACTCTTTAGGTTATTTAGTTATGATCAAAGAACTACTATTACAAAAGAAAATAGCAATTGTAGGTAATTGGATTCAATCGATTATTGAGACTTATCCGTCGGGTTCTTCAAATTTTTTAAGATTACAAAAAGACCGGTTCAGCAATCCTGTCGGGCATATAATATCCAACAGTGCCGGAAAAATTTTTGACGAACTCGTAAACGGTCAGAACATCGATAGAATAAAATTATTATTAAACGATATTATCAAAATAAGAGCTGTACAGGATTTCTCGCCTTCTCAAGCAGTCGGATTTATCTTCTCTTTGAAGAAAGCCATAAGCGACGAAATCGAACAAGAGATTAAGGATGAAAAAATATTTAACGAATTCGTAATCATTGAATCCTTTATAGATGAAGTAGCTCTTGCAGCTTTTGATTTGTACATGGATGCAAGAGAAAAAGTTTTTCAAATTCGTGTTAGTGAAGTAAAAAGAATGAACAAGCAGGAAATACCGTTGTAGTTTAACGAGGATAAAGAGTTGTCGCTCTCACTTACATCATTTACCTCATTGTATCTAAACTGCAAAGGTTTCAAATAGAAGGAAACAAGAATGAACATTTTCTTTTCACTCTTTGCCGTTGCTCTGATAATAATTGCCGCTATAGTTGGTGCAGGTACGGTTAAATTAGATTTTCTTTTAGGAATTGTTTTCCCTTATGCCGCTATAACAATTTTCATTTTAGGAATTGTTGCCCAGGTTGTTAAGTGGGCAAGATCGCCGGTACCGTTTCATATTCCCACAGTTGCAGGTCAACAAAAGTCTCTCCCGTGGATTAAAAACAGTAAACTTGAAAGTCCGCATACATCTTTGGGCGTAATAGGAAGGATGGCGCTTGAGATTCTTTTCTTCAGATCGTTATTCAGAAATACAAAAGTTGAACTGAAAAACGGACCTAAATTAGTCTACGGCAGCAGCAAATATTTATGGCTTGGCGCAATCGTATTCCATTGGTCCCTGTTAATAATTTTCATTAGGCATTTTAGACTTTTCATGGAACCGGTTCCCTCCTTTATCCCTGTGCTTCAGAATATTGACGGATTTTTCCAGATCGGTCTTCCCGTATTATTTGTTACCGACGTTCTAATTTCAATAGCACTATTGTACCTGATCTTTCGAAGAATCGTCGATTCAAAGCTAAGATATATCTCTTTAGCATCCGACTACTTCCCGTTGTTCTTAATACTAAGCATAGCAGTAACCGGGATTTTAATGAGGTACTTCGATAAAGTTGATATGATAAAAGTAAAAGAACTTGCAG
>CAZRIQ010000149.1:0-6129 GCA_964600175.1 uncultured Melioribacter sp.
CGGATTACAAGACATTCTACCCATTGCGGTCTTGTCCATAGTGACAATAGCAACCGAGCAACCCATTTGAGCTGCTGCGACCCCTGCCTCTATACCGGCATGGCCTCCGCCGACAATGATTACATCAAAATACTTCATTTTTCCTTTTTTTCAAGCATAAGTCGTTAGGAATACGCCAGTTTCACGTGGAACCGGAACGAGTGCAGAGTGTAGAGTTATGATGCAGAATGAAAAGCTTTTAATTCTGCGTTCTGAATTCGATTCTCGTTTCACGTGGAACTGTTTATTTGCCAATGCAAAATTTTGCAAAAATGTTATTTAATATGTCATCTGTAGTGACTTTGCCGATTATTTCGCCCAAAGATGACTCTGCATTTCTAAGATCAACAGCGATGAACTCACCGGTTAATTTCGAATCGATTGAGCCAAGAGCGTTTTGTAGAAACTCATTGGCTTTGGTCAGAGCCGTAAAATGCCGCAGATTAGTTACAACAGCAGATTTTTCACTGTAATTTTCCGAGCCAAGCGCCTTTAATTTTAATTTTTTAAATAACAAATTTATTCCTTCGCCGGTTTTAGCTGAAATATGCACATCTGCATTGAAACTCACTTGATGATTTAAATCTATTTTATTAATTATTTTAATGATTCTCTCTTCACTTGCTAATTCTAAAAGTTCATTATAAAGATCAAGCGAAAAACCAGTAGTCACATCGTTGATGAAAACAATAACGTCTGCGTTTTTTACCGCATCTCGACTTCTGTAAACACCCTCCTTCTCAATAACATCTTCGGAAATTCTGATTCCTGCAGTGTCGTATAGTTTAAAGAGAATTCCATCAATAGAGACCTCTTCGCGAATTATATCTCGTGTAGTTCCGGGTATCTCACTTACAATTGCTCGTGACTCTTTTAAAATATAATTAAGTAATGATGACTTACCAACATTTGGTTTTCCAACGAGCGCAACATTCACGCCGTCTTTGATAACTCTTCCAAACGAATAACTTTTTAACAGCAACTTAATTTCTTTAATAATTGTCTCGATATTTTTTCTTACAGTATTTATGGACATGAATTCTATATGCTCTTCGGCAAAGTCGAGCTCCAATTCTATTAGCGATGATGTGTTTACCAGCATCTCTCGAAGCGACTCAATTTTTTGTGAGAGGAGCCCATCGAGTTGATTTCTTGCGCCTCTCAGCGATGCCTCGGTTCTTGAATTTATTACGTCTGCGACTGCTTCTGCTTGTGCGAGATCCAGTCTCCCGTTAAGAAAAGCACGCTTTGTGAACTCCCCCGGTTCGGCTAACCGCACATTATTTTCATTGAGTGCTTGAATTATTTTTTGAACAATTAATTGACTTCCATGCGTACTTATTTCTACCGAATCTTCACCCGTGTATGAGTTAGGAGTTCTAAAAACCGAGATCAATATGTCATCGATCAAATTGTTATTGTTGTCGAAGATTTTTCCGTAATGAATTGTGTGTGTATGTGAATCGGATAGTTTGCTTTTTCCTTTGAAGATTTTGTCCGCAGCTTCAAAACTTTTTGGTCCGCTTACTCTTATTATTGAGATGGCTCCAACGCCGGAAGGGGTTGCCAAAGCGGTAATAGTATCTTCGTCGCTTAAAAACATAGATTTCTTAAAATTTGCAAATAAAAAGACACCAAAACTAATACAAAATTTCCAAAGTATCAATTAAATAAGCGTGTAACTTATTGATTTACAAAGAGTTAGGAACAGCAATATATTGATTGATAAATGTTGGAATGCCGCATACAGTTGATTTTTGTAATCGTTTAAATTCGAGGTGCTAATGAAAAATCAACTTTTTCGAATCACTCTCTTGCGAAGTGCATTTCTTCTCTGAGCTTGTCGATTCTATCCTTTGCAAACTCAATTAGGTTTTTATCTGGATTCACAGCTTCGGAAACGAATTTTTTGTAATAGTAATAAGCAGTAGACTTGTCGTTGTAGAATTTATCATAGTCTGAAGCAAGGTAATATAAAATGTTTTTCTTTGCCGAATTGTATTCGTATGCTTGTTTGAAAGATTGTATTGCTTGTATGTATCCTTTGTTTTTATCATAACATAAACCGAGATGCGTGTATATATCCGAGATGTAATTTGGGAAAGCCAAACGAATAGATTTGTTCAAATAAAAAATTGCGCTGTCGATTTCAGACTTCTCTTTGTAACAAATTCCAATGTAGAAAGATGTAAGTACTTGCGAAGAATCTTTTTCCAAAGAAGACTTTAATGCTTTTATCCCCTCGTCTAATTTTCGGCATTTACCTTCTTCGGTTGGATAACCTCCTGAAGTAGCGACGAAGTAATACGAGAGTCCGAGTTTTTGGTAAGTTAAAGCGGAAGTATCACCGGCGACGATTGTATTTAAAAAATGTTTAACAGCTCCCACAAAATCTTTTTGTCCGAACAAAATATCTGCTTTCAATCTGTTTAGTTCCAAATTCATTCGAGATAGATTTAAGCCTTTATTTATAAGGGTTAGAGCCGTGTCGATATTTTTCAGTTTGAAGTATATTTGTCCCAATCTTATATAATTACTAATGTCGTTCGGATTTATCTTTGAAACCGTTTCAAAATTTTGTGCCGCGTCTGCAAGAGCATTCATTTTAAATTGGCAGATGCCCAACTGTTTATAGAGATAACTATTCGTTGAATTTTTATCAATAAGACCCTGGTAAATATTTGATGCAGTTTTATAGCTGCCGGAATTAATTTCAAGTATACCGAGTTCGTTTAAGGCGCTCACATTTTGTGGCTCGACTTCCAGAATATTTTTATATGCTGCTTTAGCTTCGTTATTCAAGCCAAGAGCTTTTAAAGTGTATGCTAGTGAAAAAAGAATTTTAGGATTGTCAGGAGAAAGTTTATTTGCTTTCTCAAGCAACGCTTTCGATTCATCAAATCGAAATAAATTTTGATATGCAGTTCCCAAACGATAATACCAATAATAGTTTGTGCTATCGCTTGCAGCGATTTGGTTGAGCATAGGAATTAATTCTTCATACTTGCCGCTGCTGAATAGACTGTCGATTTCAGTTTTGTGGTCCTCGTTCTGTGCATGTAAGAGATTTGCTGAAAGAACGAACAAGAAGAGGAGGAAAGATAAACTTCGAGTCAGTTTTCCGAATGCGTTTTTCATTTGGATCCCGGGTTTTTATAAATATAGATGAATTACACCCCAAAAAGTTTCCGGATAAGTTTTAAGATAACTGAGGTAAGCGGAATTACAAGTAATTTTTAGCTAAGCAGGATATTGAATCCGTTATTTTTTCTATCTATTATATATAGAGTTTTTGAAAGAAACTTTTTATACCCGATTTTTGTATTAGGGAAAAATCTTAGTGGGATGAAAAAGGATTAAAAATATGGCATTTAATTTTAACAAGTTTACGGTAAAAGCGCAGGAGATGGTTCAGAATGCTATAGAGATTGCACAAAACTATAACAACCAGATAGTCGAGCCGGAACACATATTGGCGGCAATGATACAGGACCCGGAAAATGTAGCGGTTTCAATTGTTCAGAAAACCGGCGTGAACGTTAACCAACTATTAATAAGAGTAAACGAACTTTTAGAGAAGTTACCGAAAGTTTCCGGTGCGGGGGTCGGCAACCAGCAAATGTCTACCAACGCCGCCGGATTGTTTGATACTGCTGCCGGCGAAGCTAAGAATCTTAAAGACGAGTACGTTTCAACCGAACATATTTTGATTGCGCTCGCAAACGACAAGGGTTCTGTCGGGAAGATTTTAAAAGAAAGCGGAATAGACAAAAACGTAATTCTTAGTGCGTTGAAAGATATAAGGGGAAATCAAAGAGTGACATCGCAAAATCCCGAAGATACATATCAATCGTTAAAAAAGTACGGACGGGACTTAAACGAACTCGCACGCAGCGGTAAGTTGGATCCGGTCATTGGTCGTGACGAAGAGATTAGGAGAGTGCTTCAGGTTCTTTCGCGCAGAACAAAAAACAATCCCGTGCTCATTGGCGAACCCGGTGTAGGCAAAACAGCAATTGCTGAGGGCATTGCACATAGAATTGTTTCCGGCGACATTCCCGAAATGCTGAAGACCAAACATATAGTTGCACTCGATATGGGCGCACTCGTTGCAGGCACGCAATTCCGCGGACAATTTGAAGAACGTGTCAAAGCGGTTGTTAAAGAAGTTCAGGAATCAAACGGCGAAATAATTTTATTCATTGACGAACTGCATTTGCTGGTTGGTGCCGGCAGAACCGAGGGCTCGATGGATGCAGCAAACATTTTGAAGCCCGCACTTGCACGCGGAGAACTCCATGCAGTCGGTGCAACAACGCTTGATGAATACAGGAAATACATTGAAAAAGATGCGGCGCTTGAAAGAAGGTTCCAGCCGGTTATGATTTCCGAACCGAACGAAGAAGACGCAATTTCAATTTTGCGCGGACTTAAAGAACGCTATGAAGTTCATCACGGTGTGCGAATAACCGACGGGGCAATTGTTGCTGCTGTTCAGCTTTCCAATAGATATATCACTGACCGCTTTCTTCCGGACAAAGCAATTGATTTGATTGACGAGTCAGCTTCAAAACTTAGAATAGAAATCGATTCAATGCCGGAGGAACTCGACGCGCTTGAGAGAAAAGTAAAACAGCTTGAGATAGAACGCGAAGCGTTGAAAAGAGAAAAGGATTCGGAATCTGCAGCGCGTTTAGAGGAATTGAAAAAAGAATTGAGTGAACTTGAAGAAGAACGGAACCGCTTGCGCGGTCATTGGCAATTAGAAAAAGATAGGATACAAAGGATTCGTTCGATGAAGAGTGAAATTGAAAAAGCAAAAGTGGATGCTGATAAATTCGAACGCGAGGGAAACCTCGGCAAAGTTGCAGAAATACGTTACGGTGTTATAAATGGATTGGAACGTGATCTTAAAAAAGAAACGGAAGAACTGGCGAAGCTTCAGAAAAATAATAAAATGTTGAAAGAAGAAGTCGATGCTGAAGATGTAGCGGAAGTAGTTGCAAAATGGACCGGCATTCCGGTTAACCGTATGCTGGAAAGCGAAAGAAGCAAATTGATACGAATGGAAGATGAACTTCACAAACGTGTTATAGGTCAGGATGATGCTGTTGCGGCGGTTGCCAATGCAATTAGGAGATCGCGTGCGGGACTCCAGGATTCAAACCGTCCAATCGGCTCGTTTATATTTATCGGCACAACCGGGGTAGGGAAGACCGAGCTTGCACGTGCACTTGCAGAATTTCTCTTTAACGATGAACATGCAATGATAAGGATTGACATGAGCGAGTATATGGAAAAGTTTTCCGTGTCGCGTTTAATCGGTGCGCCTCCCGGATATGTAGGTTACGACGAGGGCGGACAGTTAACAGAAGCAGTCCGCAGAAGACCGTATTCTGTGGTACTTCTCGATGAAATTGAAAAAGCGCACCCGGATGTTTTCAACATTCTGCTGCAGGTTCTCGACGATGGGAGATTAACCGACAACCAGGGCAGAACGGTTGATTTCAAAAACTCAATTATAATCATGACGTCCAACATCGGTTCGCATTTAATACAGGAAAAACTGCACGAAATAAACGAAGAGAATTATGAAAACATAATGGGGGAACTTCGTGTAAGTTTAATTGAGCTTTTACGCAGATCAATTAGACCGGAATTCTTAAACCGTATTGACGAGATTGTTCTCTTTAAACCGTTACTGAAAAACGAACTGAGACAAATAATTGATCTGCAGATTGACAGAGTTGCACAGATGCTTGCCGACAAAAACATTTCCCTTGAAGTACAAGACGATGTGAAGGATTTCTTAATTCAGATTGGGTATGATGTAACATACGGTGCGCGTCCGTTAAAACGTACAATTCAGAAATATCTTGTTAACCCGCTCTCGACTGAAATCTTAATGGGAAATTATATATCGGGGGATACGGTTGTTGTAAAATATCCCGGTGACGGGAAAATCGAATTTTCTAAAAAGTAGTTTTTGTTTGTAGAGACGACCCGGCGGGTCGTCTCATAACATATTAGCCCTGAGATAACTCATCCGTCTTGCGCCGCCGGGCATCTTACTACTCAATACTATTTTTT
>CAZRIQ010000150.1:0-6056 GCA_964600175.1 uncultured Melioribacter sp.
ATGGAAAAGGTAATGGAAAAGGTAATGGAAAAGGTAATGGAAAAGGTAATGGAAACGGTAATGGATGTATAGATGGGAAGAATAATTACAAAACCGTAGTTTGGAATAAAGGTGTGAAGAAATTTGAACAAAGGAAGAAAGACATATTCGGAAATAGGCCTGATCAGAAACGTTAAACCCAGGAAACTTCCGAAATCAAAAATGGATTGGAAATTTCTGTTGTAAGATTTAAGGGTATCGTATTCAATCGGTCCGAGGTAAAGAAGGAACGAGTCCTTCTGCAGACTGAGATTCTTAAAAGGCATTTTAAGACTTGCACTG
Source organism: uncultured Melioribacter sp. (assembly GCA_964600175.1). Lineage (GTDB taxonomy): Bacteria > Bacteroidota > Ignavibacteria > Ignavibacteriales > Melioribacteraceae > Pyranulibacter. The sequence goes on from CAZRIQ010000150.1 coordinate 322, forward strand.
TAGATTTCTCTTATATCATCCTTATGGGCGATATGTTTTCCTTCGATGTATGCCCCGCCCTCGTCGCTCGGTTTATCCGGTGCAAGAATCATTGCAAAGTATTTGCTTTTTATCGACACCCAATCTACCATGCCGTTCAAGTCTTTTGTTATCGGTTCGTCCGGAGATTTTGCATCGATAGTTAAAAGTTCTCCGCCGGAAGAAGCGCTTGCATCTGAATACGTTGCTTCGTCAACTGAATTTTTTTCGGTAAAATTTACACCGTTGGACCATACCACATCGTACCTGAAACTGCTTATAACATCCTGCATGTTCTTTAATTCTATGTTGATCTTTGATGCGTAGTTGTTACCGAAGAATGTAAAGTGTTTGATTATAGTATGGTTCCTGTTCGAGGTAAAAGTAAAGTTGATGCTTAACGAATCGCCGTCCACAACTTTGTAATAGTAATTCGTTTTATTCGATGTGAAATCCAAAACGGAAGTATTAACAAGTTTGCCTTCTTTAGTTACAAATAAAACATTAAAGTCGCCGCCGTTTTCAGAATTTACTAACTCAACGTGACGGTTATAGAAATCAGTTGTGTCGAAATCTTTATAGTACCACGTGTTGTAATCTTTCAAATAATATTTTCGAATTCTTGCGCCTTTTGTGGTAAGTTCCACCTTAACAAGGCCTGTCTCAATTGTAATAACTTTTTCCGGTTTGTCGGTCGGTTTGAATTCGGAAGTATCTTTTTCCTGCGTTTGTGTTTGAGCAATGTGTTTACGTACAGGCTCTTCTTTTTTAACTGTATCTTTTTTTACTGTTGTATCTTGAGCAACAGCCGTAGTGTCTATTTGTTTTGGCTGTTGCGGGGGCTGCTGAGGCGAATTGAGTAAAAGCCAAATTATAAGGATGAGTCCAATTACTGTAAAAGCTAAGATCGTTTGTTTATCCATTAAACTTTCTCAAATTATTCGACAGGATCATATCCCCCTTTACTGAAGGGGTTGCATCTAAGAATTCTCCAACTCGCTTTCAATCCCCCTTTAATTACACCGTACTTCTGAAACGCTTGAACTGCATATTCCGAACATGTTGGATAAAAGCGGCAGGAAGGAGGAAACAAAGGTGAAATCAATTTCTGATATACTTTAACCAGCCATATAAACACATATCTCATTTTACAAACGGTCTCTTATCTTGTTCATCAACCCGGTAACATCCTCAGAAATATCCTTGAGAAAAATCTTCTTGCTATTTTTTTGATTAATATTGTTCGGCGAAAAAACAATAAGCAGCAAAATATTTTTTTCTTTGGTAACCGCAGTAAGAATTTCTTTGTTCGATCTGAAAGACTCTCTTAGTAACCTTTTTACCCTGTTTCTCCAGGCGGCATTGCCCGCTTTTTTAGATACTCCGAAAGCGGCCTTTACGCCGGGTTCCGGGGAATCTTTATGTATAAAGAACGAAGCTTTTATTTTGAAACTGTCCGAGGTTTCGGTTTCCCCGGTTTTATATAACAATTCGAAATCTTTATCGTTTTTGATTCTTTCTTTCGGAGAAAGACCAAACTTTTTCAATTATTTTTCGTCGCTAACGGTTAATCTTTTTCTGCCTTTTGATCTTCTGCTCGCAAGTACTTTGCGGCCGTTCTTTGTAGACATCCTTTCCCGGAAACCGTGCTTATTTTTCCTTTTTCTATTACTGGGCTGATATGTACGTTTCATTCTCTAACCGGTTTATTAATAAAGAGCCCAAAATTAATAAAATAGGCTTAATAAACAAAATAAGATAACTTCCCTTTTATTGGGAAGCGCTTTATTTTCAAACAATTTATGAGTACGAAGGCTTTAAAAGCAGAAGGCGGCAATTCCAAGAAACAGCCCAGCCGAGTACCATTTCCCTAAATCACCGCCGCTACAATAGAAAGCTTAAAATCGAGGGTTAATTTTGTGCTTTCTCAGAGAGAGTGCTATTTGTCTATATATTTGCAATTGATATGCCACCGCAAAACGGTTGTTATGTATTAATTTCCAACTTTTTTTGAGTATCCGTTTTTGAAAGTTGTTTCATTGTGGAACGCTATATTGAAATAAGGCACGACCGTGTGAGCACACCACTTAGCCAACACTGCTTTGATTGATTGACTGATTTGTTGAATGAAATCAATAACTTATTCAACCAATCAAAAGTTATATTTGGCTGCGATCCAAGAATGTTGAACCTTCGAGGTTTGTAAGATGGATTCTGACAAGCTTCATCACCTGTTATGATTTAAGAATACTCATTAACGACCCCGCCAAAGCGGGATCAGAAATCGTTAATCCCTATTCTGAGATCAAAAAAGTTGTTGTTGCATGCATGGTTTTGAGAGGGGGCCTGGCTCTGCTAAAAATAAAAAAACCCGGTCCTTGTGGAACCGGGTTTTAGTTTTATTTCTGTAATATATTGTAAGGGTCAAGAGTACCTTGACCCTACACCACCCTGTTATTTCATCAATATCATTTTCTTAATTATGTTAACGCTGTTACCCGACAATCTGTATAAGTAGATACCGGATGCAAGATTGTCTGCACTGAATGTTACTTTGTGAATACCAGGCAACATCTGTCCGTTAGCTAATGTTGCAACTTCCTGTCCAATGATGTTGTAGACCTTTAATGTGTACTCGCCCGCCTGAGGAACAGCAAACTGTATTGTTGTCGTCGGGTTGAACGGGTTCGGATAGTTCTGGTTAAGTTCAAACTTATTCGGAACTTCATTAAAGGTATCATTTACAGCTGTCGGTGCATTTGTTGAGGAGATCATATAAACCTCACCGTCTTTAGTACCGGCATATACATTTCCGTTATTTGGGTTTGCTATAAGCGTGCTTACACCGAATCCGCCCATACCGAGCGATGTCCATGTTGCGCCCATGTCACTCGACATATAAACGCCGCTTGACCACGAACTGACATATACCTTATTGCTAGCATCTACCGATATTGAATAGATGAAATCAGCATTAAGATTTTGTGCACTGCTCCATGTAGCGCCGCCGTCGTTGGAGACATATAATCCGGATCCGTATGTACCAGCGAACAAGGTGTTGTTCGAAGTAGCGCCAAGCGACCATACGAAGTTGTAACCTACGTTCAGTTGTGTCCATGTTGAACCATTGTACTTGAATACTCCTCCGCCAAGAGTAGCAGCAAATACTTCTGAACTTGAGTTAACAACCATAGCTTGAATTACCAGGTTATAACCCAGACCGTTGTTTATAGTAGTCCATGTTGAACCGTAATCGTTGGATATATAAACTCCCAATCCGTAGGTACCCGCATACAATACACCCGACTGATCGGCAGAGATTGCGTGTACGTCGATTCCGGTTAATCCGCTTAACAATACCCAGCTTGAGCCGTTGTATCTGTACAAGCCCTGTTCTGTCGCTGCGAATATATATGAACCGGTAGCTTTTAGTGACCAAATGTATCCAACGCTCATGTCGGTGTTGATTACCGTCCATGTAGTACCGCCGTCTGAAGACATGTAGATCTTTCCGCCCCATGTTCCGGCATAAATGTTACCGCTCACGTCGTAAGTCATTGAGTAGACAATTTCACCGGCGGCGAATGAACCTACTTGCTGCCATCCGCTGTTGTTTCCGTTGTTACCGTTATTGTTGTTATTATTATTTCCCGTACCGTTAACGGTTATCGATGCACTTGCAATATTGTTGTTCGGATTCGGATCATCCGTTAATGTTGCTGTAATTCGGGCGATGTTTATAATTTCAGGAGTGCCCGGGATGTTTCCGATAAACAGTGCATAGTTAAATTGACCTGAACCGGTAAGTGATTTACATATCATTTGACCGTTCTGAACACCGCTTATAAAGTTTACTGCTGCAAACGGTGCCAGGATTGATCCTCTAAAATCTATTCCTTGTATAGTTATGTTTGTTGCTTCGTAGAAGTTGAACAGAACGTTTTGATTTGTAGTACCGTTTACACTCATACCTCCGCTTATTGAAGCGCTGGTTCCGCTTACGTTAACGAGTACTGCAGAACCGCTCGGGACACTTATCTGAATACTGTTTGAGCTCGACAATTGAGATCCGGTAATACTGAATATATTCAAGAACGGATCGTTGCCGCTTAGTATTAAACCGCCCCATTGAGCTGTAACAGTTCCGTTGTCTACCTGGGCAGATGAAGTAGTCGATAAGTTTTCGAGATATATTTTAGCTGCCGAGAAGTCGATTGGGCTGCCCTTGCTTAATGTTCCGCTTATACTTACTCCGGGCTTCGGCAAGTTAGTGCTGTTTCCGTAAACAACATTGCCGTTAAGAATTGCACCGCTGGTGTAAGTTAAATCGTGTCCGACTATTAATACATCGTCGCCGCTGTTTGCATACAGTTGGTCTCCAATACTATAGTTTCCGAACGAAGCATCTCCGCCTACGGCAACTTTACCCTGTGTATCTGCAGAAGGCTGACTAGCATCTTCTATAACAAACAGGTTAAAGTCACTTGCAATACCGAAGTCGAATGTACTATTACCAACCTGGTTACAGTCAACTTGTACTGTAATATTTAATGTTGCATATGCACTACTTGCTAAGTTTCCAACTACCCACAAGCCCGTGTTGTGATCATAAGTACCTTGTGATGTATTACTTGATACGTAATTCAAGCCTGTCGGTAATAAGTCTGATACCTCTACACCTGTAGCGGCGTCCGGACCGTTGTTGGTTACCTTTACTGTAAATGTTGTGTTCGCTCCGCATTGCGGGTTAGGATCGCTTACAGTCTTTTCTAATTGTAGATCTGCATGATTTGTATGACCGCAATCTACGTACACTTTTGCTGTATCGCTGTCGGTTACAGTTGCAGAACCGTCAACCGGATGACCGTTGGCTATTACTGTATTGATCAGGTCACCACAGTCTTGATCTGTTGCAGTATAAGTTTCTGTAAACGAAGTAGTTGCACCAGGATTAAGAACATCAATATGTTTAATTAAGTGATCGCCGCTAGGATTTAACATTGCATCGTAAATGTCTATTCCGCCGTGCAATTGGATATCACCACAGTTTTCAACCACGAATGTATAAGTAATAACTTCATTCGGTGTAACTGTGCTCTTGTTGGCGGTCTTTTCAATTGAAACACATGTCTTGTAATAACCAAAATCTATTGTCGGATTGTCTGCGCAGTTAAGTGTTACGGTAACAGATTCACCGACGTTTGCATCGCTGTCTTTTGCATCATCACTGCCCTGGTTCTTCTTTGTTGAATACCATTTAATTTGAGCAGTGCTGAACAATGCGCCGCCGCTGTTATAGTTTAATGCGGCAACTCTAACTTTATATGTACCGTTGTTCAAATTTGTGAAGTAGTAATACCCGCTGGCATTTGTTGTTGTTGATTGTAAGAAGCCGCCGTTGGCATCAAGTAATTCTACAACAACACCAGGAATACCGGGTTCGTTGGAATCTTGTATTCCATTTACGTTTGTATCGTGCCATACAAAATCACCTAATGTGTTTTTGCATGTTGAGCAATCGACAAATACTTTTGCTGTGTCACTGTCGGTTACAGTTGCAGAACCGTCAACCGGATGACCGTTAGCTGTTACCGTATTGATTAAGTCACCGCAATCATTTGTTGTTGCAGTATATGTCTTTGTAAACGAAGTTGTCTGACCCGGATTAAGAAGATCAATGTGTTTAATTAAGTGATCACCACTCGGATTAAGCATTG
>CAZRIQ010000151.1:0-6037 GCA_964600175.1 uncultured Melioribacter sp.
TTTTCTAAAAGATCTTTTATTTCAGGTTGGATAATTTGACTTATCATATCCGCCTCTGGAGATTAAGGTTAATGGATTATCTTAATTAAGCGGAAAAATTTGATTCCCCAAAAGTATGACATTCAAACAAAATTTACATAAGAAATTCGGTTAAGACAAATAGAAATTTCTCGTGAAAAATAAAGAAGCCATCCTCTTACGGTAAGATAACTTTAATAACTCACGTTTCGCAGACAGCATAGTGAAATTTTACTCTTGCTCTTGACTTTGATCTTGTTTTAACGAGAGACAGATTTGTTATAGAACAAGAGCAAGATAGTGATTATGAGCAAAAGAATTTACCTATCAAAAACGGTACAATATGAGTTAATATATAGAACCGGAGAAAAAGTATATTCTGGCAAATTACAGATTCAACACCTTTTTAATAAGAGAGAAAGAATTTTTAATTGATGTGGGTTTATACCCCAATTCCGATTGCGCCTTAAGTGTAATTAATCCCGACTTCAGTGGTCGCGGCGCAGGTTGATTCAATTCTTTTGTAAGCACCGGTTTTATTAAAGACTTATTAAGTCCAAAGAAATCTGCAATTCTACAAGCAAACTCAAAACGAGATAATAATTTTTCTCCGGCAATATTGAAAATACCTTCTTTCCTAAAATCTACCAGTTTATTTATTCCGGTTACAACATCTTCAACAAATGTAGGATTATTTATCTGGTCGGTTACAATCTTTATTTCTTTTTTTTGTTTAAGAGAATCCACAACCCATTTAACAAAATCCGGTCTGCCTAATTTTGCCGGTCCGTAAAGAACATTCGTCCGGATAATCCCAAATCTAACACCGCTTGTTCGAATTGAATTTTCAGAGGCTAATTTTGTTCTGCCGTAGTAACTTATGGGGCAAGGTTTGTCTTCTTCACTATAAGGACCTTTCTTCCCGTCAAAAACATAATCCGACGAGATGTGAATCATAAGTGCGTCAACCGTCCAGGAATACAAAGCTAAATTTTCGGTGCCGCCAACGTTAATTTTCCATGAAGTTTCTCTTTCTTTCTCACAACCGTCCACATTTGTATAAGCTGCCGCATTAATAACAACATCCGGAAAGAAGTTCAAAATTATTTCTCTTATACTGTTTTTCTTTGTTATATCTAGTTTCTTATAAGCGACATCTTTGAAAAAAGAAGAATCTTCGGCAGAAGCTGTCAATATTTCAACGCGAGGGTTGTTCTTGTAAAAATTGACAAGACTTTGCCCAAGCATCCCGTTGGAGCCTATGATCAAAATCCTTTTCTTTATCAATTCTTCAGCTGAAAACATTTCTCAATCCGCTGTAATCATCAAACTCTTTGAAAGTTACAATTAAAGAGCCTGCATATACAGCTTTTTCTAATGACTCAAAAAAATTTTTATTTGTAATATATGAATAAAAGAAAACCGCCCCAAAAACGTCTCCGCAACCAATTTTGTTTACAACTTTTGCTTTTTCTGCAGGCACTGAAAATGATTCAAGCCTATTATTATTCATATAAAACATTATAGCTCCTAAGTTCCCTTTTGTTACTAGTAATAATTTCGGACCTAGACTCAACACTTCATGAGCTATCCCAAATTCATCTTGCCTATCACTTAATGTCAACAACTCGTTTTGATTGACTTGGACTATGTCAACATTGGAAAGCCATTTTTCCCTGTTGGGAATCTTTCTGAAATTTCTATTACCGTTTTCGTCAAGTCCACGTGAAAGAGTATGAACATCAAAATAAATTAAGCCTCCGTAACTCTTCCGTAATTTGATCAAATCATCAAGATCGATGTCAAACCCGGTAATCATATTGATAAATATACCGTCGAATTGATTCAGATCGAGTATCTTTTCAACCGACAGCTTCCCGGAAATATTCTTATAAATTTCTTCTCGTTCCTTCTTATCATGTACAATTAACTTCACTTCTGGAAGATCATCTGATTCAACCGCATACGAAAAATTACCTTTATCAACATTAATATCATAAAACGACATATCTTGCTCATTGAATCCGGTAATTAAATAGAGTTCATCCTCCGGTTTCATTATAGAGGAAAAACCAAGAGAGTTGTAAAAAATTCCGCCAGGTTTCACAACTTCTCTTTCGGAAGCGAAATGATCGATAATCGTATGACCTATTAGTAAAATTTTCATGGAATCAAAAAAACAATTATTTTGCATTCGCGTAAAAAAACGATATGCAAATTTAAACAAACTGTTCTTGTCATTGACGAAAGATAAATAAATGAAAATTGGAATAACATGTTATCCGACCTACGGCGGCAGCGGTGTAGTAGCAACCGAACTTGGAATAGCACTTGCTTCGCTAGGTCATCAAGTTCACTTCATCAGTTATGCACTTCCACAACGATTAAATAGATTCATAGAAAATATTTATTTTCATGAAGTTGAAATAAGCAACTACCCGCTGTTCGAACATTCGCTCTACGGTTTATCGCTGACCAGTAAAATGCTCGAAGTTGCAGAATATGAAAACCTCGATTTGATTCATGTACACTACGCAATACCGCATGCAGTGAGTGCATATCTTGCTAAACAAGTAAAGAAGAAAATGGGAGGGGACTTCAAGTTTATTACTACACTCCACGGAACTGACATAACACTTGTCGGTCTTGAGCCTTCTTTTATGCCGCTTGTAAAATTCAGCATCGAAGAGAGCGACGGCGTCACTGCGGTTTCGCGTTTTCTGAAAGAAAAAACTTTGACTAACTATAATATTCAAAAGGATATTGAAGTCATTCATAACTTTATTGACGTTGATCTTTACAAGCCGATAGAAGATAAAAGCTTAAGAAAACACATAGGATGCGATAGGGAAAAGATTATTGTACATACATCAAATTTTAGACAGGTAAAAAGAGTACCGGATGCAATTCGGGTGTTGCAAAAAGTCAGGCAAGAAATTCCGAGCAAACTTATTTTAATTGGCGATGGACCCGATAGATCGGAATGCGAAAGGTTGGCGAGGGAATTGAATCTCCAGAAAGAAGTAATCTTTCTAGGAAAGCAAGACGGACTTGCAGAAATTTTAAGTGCCAGCGATATATTTATAATGCCTTCACAATCAGAGAGTTTCGGTTTATCTGCTCTTGAAGCAATGGCCTGCGGTATTCCCGTTGTCAGTTCAAGTGTCGGCGGATTGCCCGAATTAGTTGTTCATAACGAAACCGGGTATATTGCAGAAATCGGCGATATAGATAGAATGGCAAAATATGTTATCGAGCTGCTTCAGAATGAAAAGAAATATACCACCTTTTCCCGTAATTCCAGGTTGAGAGCAGTCAATAAATTTGACAAAAATTTAATTGTGCCGAAATACATTAAGTACTATGAACAGGTCCTAAACAGTTGATCATCCCGGATTAACCGTTTTTCTGCCGATGCTGTAGTAAGTGAATCCAAGCTCTTCCATTTTATCAGGATCGAAAATATTCCGTCCGTCAAAAATCAAGGGGCTTTTGAGATTGCTCTTCATTTCATCGAATTCCGGATTACGGAACTCATTCCATTCCGTTAAAATCATTAAGGCATCGGCATTTTTCAAAGCATCATACTGATTATTACTATATGTAATTGATTTACCGAAATACAACTTCGCATTTTCCATAGCCGCCGGGTCATAGGCAGAAATCGTAATATTCAGCTTCAGCAATTCTTTAACGATAACCATTGACGGCGCATTTCTCATATCGTCTGTATTTGGTTTGAATGCCAATCCCCAAACAGCAATTTTTTTATTTTTCAATCCCTTTTTAAAATGAGCTTTAAGCTTATTTACTAAAACCAGTTTTTGCTGCTTATTTATTTTATCGACTTGTGTCAACAAAGTCATTTCGGAATTATTTTCTTTAGTCGTTTTTATAAGAGCATTTACATCTTTGGGAAAACACGAACCGCCATAACCAATACCGGGAAACAAAAATCTTTTCCCAACCCTTGTATCGGAACCCAATCCTTTCCTTACAAGGTCAACATTTGCCCCGACCTTTTCGCAGAAATTTGCAAGTTCATTCATAAAAGTAATTCTCATTGCGAGGTAAGAATTTGAAGCGTATTTCGTTATCTCCGAACTTTCCGGGTCCATCTCAATAATCGGGTTGCCCTGTCTTACAAAAGGTTCATATAGTTGATGCAGCTTCTCTAAAACTTCTTTGGTTCTTGCCCCAACGACAATTCTATCGGGTTTCATAAAATCATCAACTGCAAAACCTTCGCGTAGAAATTCCGGATTGGAAACCACTTCAAAATTTTTAATTCCCTTATCCAATAATATTTTCGTCAGTTCTTTTGATGTACCTACCGGGACAGTGCTTTTATTTACAATAGTTTTAAATTCCTTGTCGCCTTTCCTCTTTAGAATCGAACCGATTTTTTCCGTTACTTCCTTAACATGTTTTAAATCCGCCGAACCGTCTCCACCCATAGGAGTAGGCAGACACAAAAAGACTAGTTCAGAATTTGCAACTGCAAATTGAAGGTCGTCGGTAAACGTCAATCTTTTCTTCTCGATATTCCTGGAAAAAATTAATTCCAGACCGGGTTCATAAATCGGAACGATACCTTTCTTTAACTTTCTCAATTTTTCAGAATTGTTATCAACACAGATTACATAATTACCCATCTCGGCAAAGCAAGTTCCGCTTACCAAACCGACATAACCTGTTCCAATAATCGAAATGTTCATTTAACCTCCGGATGCGAAAATTATTTATAAATAAAATCCCGATTGATCTCCCTAAAACGTGTTCCTTTCAAATCCTTCTCCGATACAACCGGATCTGCAGTTTTCCAATTGACGGCTAGATCGGGATCGTTAAACAATATCGTACGTTCGTCTTCCTTGTTGTAGAAAGCGGTACATTTATAACTAAAAATTGCTTCATCGGACAAAACCGAAAACCCGTGAGCAAATCCTTTTGGAATCCATAATTGTAATTTATTCTCACCGGATAATTCAATCGAGAAATGTTTACCGAAAGTCGGGGAACCAAACCTGATATCTACGGCTACATCCAAAACTTTTCCATGGATAACCTGGCAAAGTTTACTCTGGGCATGATTTCCTACCTGGTAATGCAACCCTCTTATCGTACCTTTAACAGATTTGGAAACGTTATCCTGTATAAAATCAGATTCTAATCCATGTTCGGAAAACCTATTCCTGTTGAACGATTCAAAGAAGTACCCTCTCGAATCAGTGAAAACCGACGGTTTAATAATTAATATATCTTTTATAAAAGTTTTCTCTACCATCATTTTAATACCTCGGATTTTGAAACCATGAATAAGCCGAGCTGATTATATCTTCAAATGTATATTTACATTTCCAATTTAGTAAATTGCAAGCTTTTTTATTATCGGCAACTAAGATTGTGGGGTCGCCCTTTCTGCGTTGAGCAAATTCAAACGGTATTTTCTTACCGGTTATTTTTTCAGCAGTTCGAATAGTTTCCAAAATTGAATATCCTTTTCCGCTTCCCAGGTTAATAACTTGAGACTCACTGCCTTTATTCAAATAATCTATCGCTTTATAATGTGCATCAGCCAAATCATTTACATGAATGTAATCGCGAATACAGGTACCGTCGGGAGTTTCATAATCATTTCCGTAAACCATCAAGTTTTTCTTTCCGAGCGAAGCAAGCAGAACATTCGGAATTAAATGCGGTTCGGGATTGTGACTTTCGCCTATCTTTCCGTCAAAGTCGCAGCCCGCCGCATTAAAGTATCTCAAAGATACATATTTCATTCCGCATGTCGATTCAAAATCCTCAAGCATTTTTTCAATTATCAATTTTGTTCTTGCATAAGGATTTATCGGTAAAGGATGTTGATTTTCCGAAATCGGAACTTTCGCCGGATTGCCATAAACTGAACATGAAGAAGAAAAAACAAAATTTTTTATTCCCGCAACTGATGCTGCTTTGATCAAACGGTAGCCCCCGATAACATTATTCTGATAATACATGTCGGGATTTTCAACAG
>CAZRIQ010000152.1:0-5995 GCA_964600175.1 uncultured Melioribacter sp.
TCCGACTTCTCTCCTCTTTTCTTTTGAAACTCGGATATCTTCCTGTAATGTTTTTCGGCTTTCTCAATATCCTTTTTGAAATGAGAATTAATTTCGGATATCATTTCATCCGTCAATAAAGACATATGGGATTTTACTTCGTATCCTTTCTTTTGCAGAAACTCAACCAAAGACTCGGTCGAAAGGTTGATTTCCGACGCAAACTTATAAACACGTAACTTTTTCCCTTTTGTAGCTTCAGCCATAAATATGTAACCCGCCTTAAATGAAAGTTATTTTAATGTGTCTATGTCTAAAAAGTAATACTATCATAGTAAATAGCACGCCGATGACGCTGATTTAATATGTCGTCAGACTTCGACGAACTCTGTCGAGATTTTCTCAGATTATTTAATTGAATATCACTTTTTAGACAAACCAACTTTTTTATTCCTCTTCTTCAAATTGATTCTTAATCACTTCAATTATTTCATTTGCTTTGTCTTCGTCTATACCTTCGATCTCTTTTAACTTTTCAACACCGGCAGTTAGTACCTCTACCGCAGTATCAAGCCTGTTGTTGATTAACAACTCTACGAGGTCGTTTCCAAGTTCCTCTCTCAATTCAACCAACTCAATATCGTCTTCGTACTCTTCGAATGGTTTTTCTTCACGAATGACTTCTATTTCGTAACCGGTTAATTTCATAGCCAGCCTAATGTTCACGCCGTTCCTCCCAACTATCAACGATACCTGATCGCTATCGGCAGTAACAACGCATTTTTTGTTTTCTTCGTCGAGTTCAATCTGCTTGAGCTTAGCCGGAGAAAGCGAACGCTGGACGAAAACAATCGGATCTTCGGAAAAATTAATAACGTCAATATTCTCATTATTCAACTCGCGAACGATTGCATGGATTCTTACCCCCTTCATTCCAACACATGCACCGACAGCATCTATTCTCGCATCCTGGGATTCAACAGCAACTTTTGCCCGTTCGCCGGGTTCGCGTGCAATTGCTTTTATCTCGATTACACCGTCGTAAATTTCCGGGATTTCGATTTCGAACAACCTTCTTAAAAACAAATTATCGCCGCGGGAAATTATTATAACCGGTCCGTTCGGTGTTTTCTTAACTTCTTTAATGACCGCTCTAACAGTATCGCCTTTGCGGTACTTTTCCCTCGGTATCTGTTCCATTCTCGGAAGCATCAATTCATTTTTGTTATGATTAACAAGTACATCGTTCTTCCTAACCTGGTAAATATCGCCGACAACAATTTCACCGAGCATTTCACTGTATTCACCGTAAACAATATCTTTTTCTATTTCACGAATTTTCTGGTTCAAACTCTGACGTGCAAGATTAATAAGCCGTCTACCGAATTGATTCAGCTCAACTTTCTCAACATAATCTTCGCCGACTTCAAGTTCATCATCGTTTCCCTTTGCATTCAGTTCATCTATTCCGATTTCCAAATTGGGATCGGCTACAGTTTCCACAATCGATCTTTCAAGGAAAATTTCTATATCGCCCTTATCCATGTTTACTACAACATCGTACTTGGCATCGGGTCCGAATTTCTTTTTTACAAGTACGCCGAAAATCTCCTCAATTATTCCTGCGAGAACGTCTTTATCCAGACTTTTCTCACGAACCATTTGTGCAAATGATTCGACTATCTCTGTGTTCATTTATTTTCCTCCATTATCAAAAACTTATTAAGACTTTTGCCTTTTTGATATCTCCGAAATTAATTTTCACTTCGTTTTTTTTATCTAAGAAAAAAAGCTGATCATCAACTATGTTTGTCAGCGTTCCGTTCAACTTCTGCAATTCACCGTTTATAAGATGTTGGACTTCAAACTTCCTATTCAAATGCTTTTTATACTGAATCAGATATTTCAAAGGACGATCAACGCCAGGCGATGAAACATCCAGCCTGTAATTTGATTCAATCAAATTTTCCCCTTCTATAAGATTGTCGAGTTCCTTCGAAATAATAGAACAGTCGGTAGAATTTATACCGGCTTCGTTATCGACGTAAATTTCAACAATCCTCAACTTTGAATCACCGCGAAAAATAACATCAATTAGTAAGTAGCCAAGGGAGTTAACAACGTCTTCGAATTTTCTTGAGATTTCTTGTTTTTCCATTTTCTACAAACAAAAATCGCCCTCAATGGGGCGAAATAGTGCTCAAAATTTATAAATATAAATGTGAATAAGCAAATAAAGGAGGTTTTTGCAGGCTCTATAAATTTGACCTATAAAGTCTCAAAAATGCTTAAAAAACAACTTTTTTAACACTTTATCGATTCTGAATCCCGCTATCCCTAATTTATTTCGAAAGAAGCACTGACAACTGCAGTTATTTCCTTTACAATAGATGTATTATCGTTTACACCGTAATCGGACACAACATTGGAATTTTTCGGTGTAATCTGCAGAACACCCATTCTTGCACTTCTAAGCGGACCCAGACTTCTGCCGGTAGCATCTGCAATTTTTTCAGCCCGGTCTTTGGCATTCTTAGCGGCGGCGGCTTGAATGGTAACTTTCAGATCGTCGATTTTTGAATACAAGTAGTCCGGCATATCCACCATTATATTGATTCCCTTTTCAACAAGAGAACTTAACGACAAAGATAGTTCTTTGATTTTGTTTACGTCGTTTGAGTTGATCTCGAATCTCTGCGAATAAACATAATGAGAAACATTCTGGGTCATAATACCATTTGGACCGGTTTCATAAACCGGATAACCGTTAATTGTGAAAAACTCGATTTGATCTTTTTTAAAACCTTTGCTTTCTAAAAACTTCACCAAAACCGGCACAGCCTGTTGAAGCTCCTGGTAAGCGAGTTTTCTGTCCCTATTCATCCCCTGCAATGTTCCTCTCTGAATTCCGAGATCGGAGGTCACTTCCTGTTTCGCAGAACCTGTAACTGTAATCGTTTGCTCGGCACTTTTAGCGGATTTCCACACAAAAGAAAAAATTATAACCGAAAGCACTATTGCACCGGATAAGATAGAGAGCGGAAGCAGTAAATTGTTTTTTTCTTTCATTCTAACACCGTTTTTATTTTCTTTCTTAAAATAATGATTGATATACAAACTCTAAAATAAATTAATCGTTAATTCCCATCCTGCAACTTCATAACTTTATTACCTTATCACTTTATCACTTTATCTTTCCTCACGTCACACCTTCAAATCTTCCCCTTCACTATGAGCAACAACAACCGCACCGCAGCTATCGCTCCAAACATTGACCGTGGTTCGGCACATATCGAGAATTCTATCGACAGCCAGAATTAAACCAACGCCCTCAAGCGGAAGTCCAACCGCGGAAAGTACAATAGTAATCATTACCAATCCAGCCATTGGAATTCCGGCAGCGCCGATAGAAGCCAGCAGCGCAGTAACAACCACAATCATTTGCTGCAGAAAACCGAGGTGAACTCCATACGCCTGCGCAATAAACATTGCTGCAACACATTCGTATAGAGCGGTTCCGTCCATATTGACCGTAGCACCAAGAGGAAGCATAAACGAAGTTATCTTATTCGACACACCGGAATTATGTTCGACCGCCTCCATAGTCAATGGTAAAGTTGCATTGGACGATGAAGTTGAAAAAGCCGTGAGCAGAGGTGTTGTCATCGCTTCAAAATGTTTAAGAGGATTTGCCTTGCCAAGGATTTTCAAAATAAGAGGAAGTGTTACAAATGCATGGAAGACCAAGCCAAGTAAAACACATATCATATAGATTCCAAGTCTGCCTACAATATCGAGCAGCGCCGACGCATCACCTGCCTGCACGGCAACAATCCCGGCAACTATTCCTAAGACTCCGAGCGGCGTAAATTTTATTACAAATAGTGTAACCTTCATCATTACATCAAAAACGGCATTAAAAAAACCTGTCAACTGATTTTGATACTTATCATCGATCTTGGTTATGAAAAATCCAAATAGAATAGCAAAGAAAATTATCTGCAACATTTGCGATTGAGCAAAAGCGTTGAAAATATTACTTGGAATTATATCGATTAAAGTTTTCCCGAAAGATTCTTTTGCAGCAGATAAACCTTCTACTTGTTTACTAAATCCCAGATCGGCACCTACTCCAGGTTGAAACAAATTGACAAGAACCAAACCGGTTAAAATTGCAAATATACTTGTCATGACGTAATACAAAAGAGTTTTGAAACCGAGTCTTCCCAAATTCTCTCCGCTGCCTATATTTGCAACGCCGGAAACAATAGAACTAAAAACAAGCGGAACAATTACCATTTTCAGGGCGCGGAGGAAAATGTCTCCCATCCAGGTAACGTATTTTACATAGTCGGTTAAATACAATCCGAACAAAACACCTATCAACAACCCAATTAAAATTTGCCAGTGTAACTTGATTTTAGTCATTCACGTTCCGTCTATTTAGTGAAAGTTAGCAATGATCTCATCGCAAACTGCGTATCCTTTTTTTGTCAATTTAATAAAATTATTTGTCCTTTCAACAAATTTGCACGCAATTAATTCATTAAAATATGCTTGATTACGATTCAGCCATTCTTCGTCAAAATTATTTTTCAAATCATTCAGATCAAGTCCTTTACTTCTCAACGCCAGCATTACATACTCTTCAGTCTTTTCATTCCCGGTTAAAACTTCTTCGCCAATCTTTGAATGATTTTTTGATTTCACCGCTTCGTTATAGAATTTCAGACTCGAATAATTCCACCAGCGTTTTCCGTTAATGAACGAATGAGCAGAAGTGCCGAAACCCAAATAATCTTTGTATCGCCAATATGCATTGTTGTGAACACACTTAAAACCGGGTTTTGAAAAGTTAGATACCTCGTACTGAGCAAACCCGCGTTCCGACAGAAAATCAATTGTAAGTTCGTAAAGTTCGGCATCATAATCGGCATCCTGCAAATTTACTTTCCCGTCCAAAACCATCTTATTTAGAATCGTACCTTTTTCTAGAATAAGACTATACGCCGAAATATGTTTAACCGGCAGCGCAACAGCTTGTTGAAGATTGCCGAGCCACATTTGTTTTGTTTGGTATGGTAGATTAAAAATTAAATCCAGGCTGATATTTTCAAAGCCAATTTGGTATGCATCGTTAACTGTTCGAATTGCAGTTTCACTATCGTGTATTCTTGTTAAAAATTCCAATTCATCTTTGTTAAATGATTGTACCCCAATACTGATTCTGTTGATTCCTCCCTCTTTAAATTCTGCCAGTTTATCTTTGCTCACTGTACCCGGGTTGGTTTCCAAAGTAATTTCTGCATCAGCATTTACATTAAACTCTTTTTTGATTTTTGAAATTATCTCGCCAATATATCCGGGTTCCATAAAAGATGGGGTTCCACCACCAAAATAAATCGAGATTACCTCGTGATTTTCAGTATATAAAGCCGAATAAAACTCAATTTCTTTTTTCAATGATTGAAGATATGACGCAACATTATCATAAGATATAATCGAATAGAAATCACAGTAGATACATTTGTGATCACAAAAAGGAATGTGAATGTATACAGCCAGGTCTTTCATAGAATTGGACAATCAAAAATGATCAATTGAATATATATCTATTTGTTGGAAAAAATAAAGGATGGAATAATTATAATGTAGAAATAAGAGAGACGGTTTTACAACCGTCCCTATAAATTTTTTACCAGCCGAGAGAAATACCCCCGCTGACGGTACTTGTTTTGGCAGCTTTATAATCAACATTAATGTTGACAGCAGCCAATTTAAACGATACACCAATTAATGCACCTACACTATTGTTGCCTTTCAGTTCAATTTCAACAGGAACTTTAACCGGAATGGAAGTACCCCCGATATTCTCAATTGAATCGTAAGTATATTTAACGGTTGTTTTGGAAGATTCAATTGTCAGACCTACATAAGGTTTTATCGCAAACAAAATTCCGATAGTTTTACCTGCATAAATGCCGAACTGTGATGCATGACTTTCAAAAATATCCCC
>CAZRIQ010000153.1:0-5981 GCA_964600175.1 uncultured Melioribacter sp.
TTAAAAGTTAGCCGAACAATTGCGGATTTGGAAAAGTCGGATAGAATTTTGCCTTCTCACATCAGTGAAGCAATCCAGTATAGGAGTTTGGATAGAGAGCTTTGGGGACACTGAGAATCAAAGCGATTACAAATTTCAAGTATCATAGTTTGAGGAATTTTTCTATGTTATAAAAGAATGCTTAAAAACTATGAATACAAGGTTTCTTGGATTCTTTGTATGATCGCGCTGAATAAACAATTGACTAATATGTTCTCAAGAAACCATTTTGATTTTGATTTGTGATTAATTATTTTATTAACGATTATATTCGTGATATTTCCAGTAAGGTAGAGATTGTAAGTTGTTTTATAACTGTCTTTCTCATTTAGCTTTTTGATTATGGCTGATAGAAAAAAGAAAAATACAGGTTCTCCTGTCAATAATCTTACAAGAGATTTTCTCAAATCCCTTTCTACGAAAAAAACCGACCTGATATTTGTTCTCAACAGTAAAAATAGAATTATATTCACTTCGGATGCCGCAGCAGGGCTTTTAAGGAAGAAGAAAACAGAACTCATCAATACAAAGTTTCCGTACTCTATTAATGCGGATGTAAAAATACTTTCAAAAAACAAAAAGAGTACATCGTATAAAATCAACGCTGTTTCAGTCAGGTGGGGTAAAGAGAAATTTAAAATTCTATTCTTGAACAAAATAGTACACAAGAGAGACGGTGAGAAAGCCAAAAATGTGAAATCAATTGAAGAGATCTTGAATCCGATGGACCTTCTACAGATGGTTTTAGATAATATTCCACAACGTATTTTTTGGAAGAATAGGAATTCACGTTATTTGGGATGTAATAAAGCATTTGCAAATGATGCCGGTGTTAAGAACCCAAAAGACATTATCGGGAAGAACGATTTCGATTTGACATGGACAGCCAATGCAGAGATGTACCGTAAAGACGATAAAGAAGTTATGGAAACGGATACGCCAAAGGTTAACTATGAAGAACCGGAAAATATGAAGGACGGTACCAATCTATGGCTTAGAACAAGCAAAGTTCCGTTGCACGATTCTGAAAGTAATGTTATCGGTTTACTTGGAACTTACGAAGATATTACTGAACGCAGGAAGATGGAAGAATCTTTATCTTCCGATCGGAGACTGTTGAAAGCCATTATTTCAAGTTTCCCGGATCAAATCTATATTAAAGACCTTAACAGTAAATTCATTCTTTGCAATAAAGCTGTCGTCGAAAATGCCCGGTCAATAAATCCCAAATTTAAAAAAGAAGAGGATCTCATCGGGAAAAGTGATTATGATATTTCCCCTTATAAAGAAGCTGCTAAATCTCGCGGATATGAAAAAGGTGTTATGAAATCCGGGCAACCTGTCTATAACCTTGAAGAATCTTTTGGAGACAAAATAAGTCTTACAACCAAAACTCCTATGCGGGATGAATTGGGTAATGTAATTGGATTGATTGGAGTAAGTAGAGACATTACGGAACAGAAAAAAACGGAAGAGAAATTTAAAAATGAACGTATTCTGCTTCGGACAATTATCGATAATCTACCGGATGGGATTTATGTGAAAGATACTGAATGCCGTAAAATTTTAGCCAACCAGGCCGATCTTGAGTATATGGGTTGCAAAAATGAATCTGAAGCGATTGGAAAAACCGATTTTGATTTCTTTTCGTCTGAAGCGGCTTCGAATTTTTATAAGGACGATCAAACAGTAATAAGAAGCGGTCAGTCTGTTATAAATCGTGAAGAGTCATTCATTGATAAGAATAACCAGGTTCGTTGGTTGCTCACTTCAAAAATACCTTTACGCGATTCCGATCGGAAAATAATAGGTCTTGTAGGTATTGGTCACAATATTACTGAAAGAAAAAAGTCGGATTTTTTAAACAAAGCCCTCTATGAAATTTCTGTTGCAACTTATACAGCTTCCAACATGGATATATTGTATAAGAGAATTCATGAACTGATAAATACGCTAATTCCCGCAAAGAATTTTTATATAGCTATGTATGATGATGATTCAGGGATGCTTACATTCCCATATTTTGTGGATGAATTAGATACTTCCATGGAGCCTAGAAAACTTCATAAGGGACTAACCGACTATGTTTTGAGACATGGAGAGGCGATATTAATTGATACAGCGAAGTATGCAGAATTAAACAAGAAAGATGAAGTGGAAGTTATAGGTTCACCTGCTGCAATCTGGCTTGGGGTACCTCTTAGTATCGGCGGTAAAATTATCGGTGTTATTGTTGTTAAAGATTACGAAAATGAAAAAGCTTATGGTGAGGATGAAAAACATTTATTGATTTTCGTCTCTAACCAAGTAGCGCAGGCAATCGAGCGGAAACGGAATTCTGAAGCGATAAAGAAATATGTTGAGGAGCTTAAGTTAACAAATCAAACAAAAGACAAATTCTTTTCCATTATTGCTCACGATTTAAAAAATCCTTTTATAACAATATTAGGCTTCTCGGATTTAGTGATTTCGGATTATGCGGAACTTTCCGATGATGAAAGAAAATTCTACATCGATGAGATGAAAAAATCTGCTGAAGTTTCCCATTCATTATTACAAAATCTTTTGCAATGGTCGCGTGCTCAAACGGGCAGAATTGAATTTAATCCGCGTAAACTTAGTCTCCAAAAAACAGTCAATGAAAATTTTCTTCTTCTTAATAACTCGGCCGAGAAAAAAGGTATTACACTTGAACAAAAAATCCC
This sequence comes from uncultured Melioribacter sp., assembly GCA_964600175.1. GTDB lineage: Bacteria > Bacteroidota > Ignavibacteria > Ignavibacteriales > Melioribacteraceae > Pyranulibacter. The sequence goes on from CAZRIQ010000153.1 coordinate 2,745, forward strand.
TACTACAGTATTAGTAACGGCAGACGAGGAAATGTTGAACATCGTACTGCGCAATCTTCTAACAAATGCAATTAAGTTCAGCAGTAGGGGAGGTATAATTTGCGTAAGTTCGGTTCCGAAAGAGGATTTTGTGGAGGTATGTGTTTCGGATTGCGGTGTTGGAATGGATAAGAAAACAATGGATAATCTTTTTAGGCTGGATTATACTCATTCTACTCCGGGCACTGAAGAAGAAACAGGTACCGGGCTTGGGTTAATACTATGCAAAGAATTTATTGAAAAACACGGTGGGAACATTAGTGTTAAAAGCGAACTTGGGAAAGGAAGTAAGTTTATTTTTACCCTGCCGTCGTCAAGAATAAAAGTTAAAGATGCTATCTTAGAAGAAAAATAATTTTTTGGTTTTTAGCGAAAAATAAATTTTATAAAAAATCTTTCATGATAAGAACCTGCCTATAGAACAATTTGTACTAAGCTTGCGCATTTTTAAAATGATTTCAGTCCCTTAAGATACTTTAGGGATTGATGTGTGTTCGTTTTATTGAGATGGATCAGATTGTACTTCAAATTCTTGGTTTTCAATTTATAAGAGGAATTACTAACTTTGATCAACAGAAATCAGTTCCCTTTAATGAAGAAAATCTTTTTATCATCTCTTTTGAAGCCGGTGCTTATGAGCCTTTGCTTCATTATTATTTCATTTTCATTTGCAAAAGCTCAAAGTGAAGAAGAAATAGGTCTCGTTTCAAGATTTGGAATAGCGGGGGGAATTTCACCCGTAATTCTTTTTCCAAATTTGAACTCGATTAACAAAGAACTTGCCGGTATCGGGATGGATCAATTTTCCACTTCCGTGATGTTTAATTTTGGAGGAAGCGGGTATGCCTACATTATGCTGGTTGATAATCTTAGGGTAGGCGGTATCGGTTTCGGGGGAACAATTTCACGTTCAAAAGATATTAACGGATCTTCCAACGAGGTAAATTATAATTACGGTATAGGAGGAATAACTATAGAATATACGTTACCTTTTATTAAAAAAATTGCTGTGTCTGTAGGGACAATTGTCGGTGCCGGTTCTTCTAGCATTGAAATATTCAAAAACAAAGCGGGTTTTACCTGGAATAATGTATGGGGAGAAACCACGACGCAAAATATCAGTGAGAAAATTAAAAATAGTTTTTTTACTCTTGCGCCAACTCTCAATTTTGATTACCCGGCAACAAGGTTTATGGCAATTAGGCTTGGTATAGGTTACGTTTATTCTTTTAACGACGAATGGAAAGCCAACAATAGCCAATCGATTTTGGGAGTGCCCTCGGATTTAAACAGCAAATCTTTTTTCATTCAAACCGGGGTTTATTTCGGTTTCTTTGCTTTGTAATTTATAAGCCGAAACTATAACATATATATCCGGTAATTTGGTTAATTTCGAAGTAAAATTGAATATTATTTTCATATAAGTGGCTTTTAAGTGCAGGCTCATTTATGGGATTGAAAAAAATATTGGTTACGGGCGGAGCCGGGTTTATCGGCAGTAATTTTATCAACTATATGCTGGCAAGCCGAGATGATGTTCTTATCGTCAACTTGGATAAACTGACTTATGCCGGCAACCTGGAAAATCTTAAACCTTCCGAGCACAAATCCAACTACGCTTTTGTAAAGGGGGATATTACAAACAATGAATTGGTCGATTACATTTTCAATAAATATGAAATTAAGTATGTGATCAACTTTGCTGCAGAATCTCACGTTGATAGAAGTATTCTCGGTTCGGAAGTTTTTTACAGAACGAATGTAACCGGTACCAACGTTTTGCTGGAAGCGTCGCGCAGGTATGAAATCAAAAAATTTATCCAGGTATCTACAGACGAAGTATACGGCAGTTTGGGACCGGAAGGGTTGTTCACGGAAAAGAGCCCGTTGTCGCCCAACAGTCCATACTCTTCAAGCAAGGCTGCTGCAGATTTGATGGCATTATCATTTTTTCATACTTTTGCCGTGCCTGTTATTATAACAAGATGTTCTAATAATTACGGGCAATATCAATTTCCGGAAAAATTGATCCCGCTTATGATTATTAATTCACTGCATGATAAAAAGCTTCCTGTTTACGGGGACGGCTTAAATGTTCGGGATTGGATATATGTTTTGGATCATAATAGGGCTGTTGAAACAGTACTTGATAAGGGAAAAGTGGGAGAGGTTTATAATGTGGGTGCATCACAAGAAAAACAAAATCTCGACATTGTAAATTTAATTTTGAAAAAATTAGGAAAGCCGGAATCTTTAATTGAATTTGTTAAAGACAGACCCGGACACGATAAGCGATACGCGATCGATTCCACAAAAATTCAAAGCGAGCTCGGATGGAAACCTGTCTACATTTTTGAGGATGCTGTCTCTGAAACGGTTGATTGGTACGTTAAAAATAAAGTTTGGTGGGAAAGAATAATTTCAGGAGATTACAAGGAGTATTATAGAACTCTTTACCATAACAGGTAGAATTTAATTAGGAGAATAATTCATTTATGAAGAAGCTAATTATCTTAACGCTGGCTGTTGTATTTGTTTCGGCAGTCAATGCGCAAACGGAGGATAAATTCTTTCAGGATAATACGAACAAGAATATGATACAGCCGATTGCCGTTACAATTGGTGGTAATTTTCTTATTACCGGTTCATTTACTTCGGCAGCTGGGGAGAGAGTTGATCATTTTGTGACGACAGTCTTTACCGAAGCGGAGAAACAAGCTCTTGGAAGTTTAAGTCAATTGGAATCAATTAGGAAAGTTAATACAGAAATTAAAAAGTATCCTTTAAGAGGAATTGTTCTTCAAAGAGCAGACGGTGATAAAATAAACCTCGATCTTCAGAAATTCAGGCTTACAGGTGATTTCCAGGATAACCCGTACCTAATGAACGACGATGTAATAATTTTCCCTTTTTATGATAATCAAAAAGATATTATCGATATAAGCGGTGCAGTAAATAAGCCCACCAAGTTTCAGTTTGTGGAAGGAGACAAACTCAGCGATGCAATCCTTTTTGCCGGCGGTTTGGATAACTCGTATGAAAACATCACCCAAGCAGAGATCTCGCGTTTGGATAAAACCGGCAACAAAGAACAGTTGATTAAAGTGAACATCAGCGATGATTACCCTTTGCAGAGCGGGGATAGAATTAAAATACTTGCCGATGAAAACATGAGAAGGAATTATAAAGTTTTGGTAT
>CAZRIQ010000154.1:0-5980 GCA_964600175.1 uncultured Melioribacter sp.
CGGGGTTGGGTTCGTTGCAAAGCTTGACGGAATTCCTACGCATAATATTATAGATAACTCGGTGACGGTGCTCGTTAATCTTGAACACCGCGGTGCGTTAGGCGGGGATAAATCTACGGGCGACGGTGCGGGAATTATGATTCAACTGCCGGATACTTTTCTGCGCGGAGAATTGAAATCGATTGGTGTTGAAATTCCAAAGTTGGGAAATTATGCCGCCGGTATGATCTTCTTTCCGCAAAAGAAAACGCTTGCCGACAAATGTAAAAAGATTATAGAGAAATACGTAACAAGTGAAGAATGCGATATTCTTGCATGGAGAAAAGTCCCGGTCAACAATTCGATAATAGGTGAACTTGCAAAGAAAACCGAACCGGTAATCTACCAGGTTTTTATTCACCGGGGGAATGTTGCTGCAGATGCGTTCGAAAGAAAATTGTACGTTATACGCAGACTCGTTGAAAAAGAAGTTGCCGCTTTGAACGAAGACACATCTCAATTTTACATCACGAGTATGTCTACAAACAGAATTGTTTATAAGGGATTACTGACTGCGAACCAGCTTCCTACTTTCTATCCCGATTTATCCGATAAGCGCTTCGCTTCGTGCTTCGGAGTTGTTCATCAGCGTTACAGTACTAATACACTCCCAACCTGGAATCTCGCACAGCCGTTCAGGTTTCTTGCACACAACGGTGAGATAAACACTCTAAGCGGAAACATAAACCGAATGAGAGAACGTGAAGTTACTTTGAAATCCGAATTGTTCGGCGACGATGTAGAAAAAATCAAACCGATAATAGTCGAGGATGGAAGCGATTCCGCAATTTTCGATAATGTTCTTGAGTTACTTGTTCTTGCAGGGCGTTCGCTGCCTCATGCAATGATGATGATGGTACCGGAAGCATACGGACCGAAAATCCAGATGAGCGAAGACAAAAGAGCGTTTTACGATTATCAATCCTCCATAATGGAACCTTGGGACGGACCGGCTGCAATTGTATTTTCGGATTCACGCTATCTCGGCGGAATTCTCGATAGGAACGGGTTGAGACCTGCTCGTTACACCATCACAAGTGACGGAATCGTTCTGCTTGCATCGGAGACCGGCGTCCTTGATCTGCCGCCGGAAAAAATTCTTAAGAGAAGCAGACTCTCTCCCGGTAAAATGCTGCTCGCGGATTTCCAACAGAATAGGGTTGTACCGGATAAAGAAATTAAAGCGAAGATCTCCCGGCAAAAACCGTATAGAAGATGGATCAAAGACAACATTATTACTTTGCGCGGATTGTTCAACCCGGCAAGCGCGCCGGCGGTTGATGAAAAAGCGCTGCTTCAAAAGCAGCACGCTTTCGGTTATACCGACGAAGAATTGAAATTAATTATTACACCGATGGCTTCGCGAAACCAGGAAGCGGTCGGTTCTATGGGAAACGATACTCCTCTTGCAATATTATCTAACAAGCCGAATCTGCTATTTTATTATTTCAAGCAGAGGTTTGCACAGGTAACAAACCCGGCTATCGATCCGCTGCGTGAAGAGCTTGTTATGTCGCTCGAAAGTTTCGTCGGCGGCGAAGGAAATCTTCTCGAAGAGACTCCTGGTAACTTTAAGGGATTCAAATTCTCACATCCCGTTCTTACGCCCGACGATCTCGAAAGAATAAAGAACGCAAATCATCCCGACATAAATATCAAATACATCGATATACTTTTCGATAAGAACGGCGGCAACGGCGAAATGGAAAGAACGCTCGAAAAGATTTTTGAGACTGCCGCAGATTTCATAAAGGAAGGAATAACACTCATTGTTTTATCGGATAGAAACATTGACGAAAAACGAGCACCGATCCCGTCGTTGCTTGCAGTTTCGGGACTTCATCATTATTTGATAAGCAAAGGATTACGCAACAGGGCAAGTATAATTGTCGATTCAGGCGAAGTAAGAGAAGTTATGAACTACGCACTTCTTGTCAGTTACGGCGCCGATGCGATCTGTCCGTACCTTGCACTTTATACCGTAAGAAATCTTGCGGTGAATGATATGCTGGAACAAAAACTTAAAGCGGAAGAAGCTGCCGACTCATACATCATAGCCGTGAAAAAAGGTCTGCTCAAAACGATGAGTCGTCTCGGTATCTCAACGCTACACGGTTATTTTGCCGCACAGACTTTTGAGTCGGTCGGTTTGAATAAAAAAGTTGTTGACAAATATTTTACAGGAACCGTAACTAGACTTGGCGGCATTGGATTAAACGAGCTGCAAAAAGAAGCGGTCATACGACACCACTTCGGCTTCCCGGAAAAAGGACAGATGAACATTCTTCTTGATGCCGGTGGTGAATACTCGATAAGATTAAACGGTGAGAAACATTTTTGGAACCAGGATACGATTTCGAAATTACAGTTAGCAACTCGTACAAACGATTACGAAGCATTCAAAGATTATGTTAAGACGGTTAACGAAGGTACGAGCAGCCCGACTACGTTACGCAGCATGCTGAAGTTCAAAAAACAAAAACCGGTCCCGATAGACGAAGTCGAACCGGCAGAAAGTATTATTAAACGATTTGTAGTATCCGCAATGTCGTTCGGCTCGATAAGCAAAGAAGCACATGAAACAATCGGGATTGCGATGAACCGTCTCGGATCGAGAAGTAATTCCGGCGAAGGGGGAGAAGATATGGCGCGCAACCTCGTTGATAAAAACGGCGACACTGCAAGATCGAAAGTGAAGCAGGTTGCGTCCGGAAGGTTCGGCGTCACACCGGAATATCTTTTAAGCGGTGACGAACTGCAAATCAAAATTGCTCAGGGTGCAAAACCGGGCGAGGGCGGTCAGCTTCCCGGTCATAAAGTCTCCGATGAAATTGCAAAAGTAAGACATACAACACCGGGCGTTACTTTAATATCACCGCCGCCTCATCATGACATTTATTCTATAGAAGACATTGCACAACTCATTTACGATTTGAAATGTGTTAACCCGGCGGCGAAAGTTTCGGTTAAACTCGTTTCGGAATCCGGCGTTGGAACAGTTGCGGCAGGCGTTGCAAAAGCAAAAGCCGATCTTGTTTTAATTTCAGGATATGAGGGCGGTACAGGCGCCTCACCCTTGACTTCAATTAAACATACGGGCATCCCATGGGAAATCGGTCTGGCTGAAACGCATCAAACACTAATTTTTAATAAGCTGCGCGATAAAATCCGTGTGCAGGTCGACGGGCAATTAAAAACGGGAAGAGACGTTGCTATTGCTGCAATTCTCGGTGCGGAAGAATTCGGTTTCGCTACTTCCGTTTTAATTACCATCGGATGTATAATGCTGAGAAAGTGCCATTTGAATACCTGTTCGGTCGGAGTGGCAACACAAGACCCGTTACTGCGTTCGCGTTTTTCGGGCAAGCCGGAATACATCGAGTCATTCTTTAAATTCCTCGCACAGGATTTAAGAGAAATAATGGCGGAACTTGGATTCAGAACAGTCGACGAAATGATCGGTCATACCGAAGTGCTTGAATATGATCCGCCGAAAGAATTATGGAAAGCTTCCAAATTCGATCTTACGCCGTTGTTCAATTCAATGGCATCAAAAAATACAGTCTGCGGAACCAATATTCCCAACGCGGTCGATACTTTCGACAACGAATTGATTAAACTTGCAAAACAAGCTGTCGAAGAAAAGAAAAAAGTTAAGCTCAACCTAGAACTGAGAAATATTTATAGAACCGTCGGCGCACGGTTAAGCGGAGAAATAGTAAAACGATACGGCGCATGCGGATTACCGGACGATACGATAAAAATTAATTTTGCAGGTTCCGGCGGACAAAGCTTCGGCGCATTTCTCGCTCCCGGGATTACAATGAAGATTGCAGGCGATACAAACGATTATCTCGGCAAGGGTATGTCGGGCGGAAGAATAATTCTTGTGCCTCCGGCAAAGTCGACTTTCGTTCCGCAAGAAAACGTGATCTGCGGAAACGTTGTTCTCTACGGTGCAACCGGCGGCGAACTTTACATTAACGGCAAAGCAGGCGAACGTTTCGCAATTAGAAACAGCGGCGCGAAGGCTGTCGTTGAAGGCGTGGGAGATCACGGCTGCGAATATATGACCGGCGGAGTTGTGGTTGTTATCGGTTCTACTGGTAAAAACTTTGCCGCGGGAATGAGCGGCGGCATTGCTTACGTTTATGATCAGACACAGCTTTTCGACACAAAGTGCAACCTCGATATGGTCGATCTCGAAAGCGTTTGGGAAAAGAGCGATAAACAATTTCTGCGTTCGATGATTGAACAGCATTACCGATACACGAAAAGTGAACGTGCTAAGTCGATACTCGATAAATGGGAATCAAGTGTGCCGATGTTCGTAAAAGTTATCCCGATCGATTACAGGAAGGTTCTTGAGAGAATGAAGATGAGTGAAATTGCAGACGTTGAAACCGTTGCGGTGACGGAGGAGGTATTCAATGGCTAAGACTACCGGTTTCATGGAATACGAAAGGAAGAATCCCGAAAAACTTCCTATCAAGGAAAGAATTAAATACTTCAAGGAGTTTGAACAACTTCTTCCCGAAGATAAAATTACAGAGCAAGCTGCAAGATGCATGGACTGCGCAATTCCCTATTGTCATTCGTACGGATGCCCGGTAAACAATAGGATTCCCGATTGGAACGATATGGTTTACCGCAAACAATGGAAGCGTGCACTCGATCTCTTGCATTCAACAATAAACTTCCCCGAGTTCACCGGACGGATTTGTCCCGCGCCGTGCGAACATTCATGTACTCTTTCAATCAATACATCGCCCGTTACAATAAAACATATCGAACTCCAGATCGTTGAAAAGGGCTGGGAGAACGGACTAATTGTACCGGTACTGGCAGGATTCAAGAGCGGAAAGAGGGTTGCGGTTATCGGTTCGGGTCCGGCTGGATTGGCCGCCGCACAACAATTGGCACGTGCAGGACATGAAGTTGTTGTGTTTGAAAAAAGCGACCGGATCGGCGGACTTCTGCGTTACGGTATTCCCGACTTCAAATTGGAAAAACATATTATAGATAGAAGACTTGAGCAGATGAAAGCCGAGGGAGTAATATTTGAACCCGGCGTAGATGTAGGTCGCGATATTTCGACACGGTATTTGAAAAGAACTTTCGATGCGGTTGTTATTGCCGCCGGCGCTACAATACCGAGAGATTTGAATATTCCCGGCAGAGAGTTGAACGGAATCCATTTTGCAATGAAGTATTTAACTCAGCAGAATAAAATTAACGCCGGGGATAAAGTTCCGGCTAAAGAAATAATAAGCGCCAAGAATAAAAATGTAATTGTTATTGGAGGCGGCGATACCGGTTCGGATTGCGTCGGCACCGCAACACGCCAGGGCGCAAAAAAAATAACTCAAGTTGAAATTCTTCCCAAACCGCCGGAAGAAAGAGCAGCATATAATAGATGGCCCGCATGGCCTCAAATTCTATTTACGTCTTCTTCACATGAAGAAGGATGCGAAAGAATTTGGGCTTGCTCTGCAACTTCATTTGGCGGTGAAAACGGAAACGTAAAGAAAATCTGTTTCAAAGAGCTTGAGTGGGACGAACCCGATAAATCCGGCAGAAGTAACTTCAAAGATAAGCCCGGTTCAAATGTGGAAATTGACGCCGATCTTGTTCTGCTTGCAATGGGCTTTGTACATGTCGATCACAAAAGTTTTGTAGAAGAGTTGGACATTGCAACGGATAAAATAGGAAACATTGTCGTCGACAAATCTTATATGACTTCTCACAAAGGTTTCTTTGCAAGCGGTGATTCGGTTCTCGGCGCTTCGCTTGTTGTAAGAGCAATCAATCTCGGAAGACGTGCTGCCGAAGGGATGAATGAATATCTATTAAATTCTTAGGTTATAGAGACGAGGCAACTTGTCCCGCTCTGCGGGATGCCTCGTCTTTACATTCCACACAAGTATTTACACTATGCTCA
>CAZRIQ010000155.1:0-5970 GCA_964600175.1 uncultured Melioribacter sp.
GTCGATACAATGGGAACACTAATTGGGCTTTCGTACAAAGCAGGTTTGTTAGATGAGAACGGTAACTTGCCTGAAATAGAAAAACCAATGATGTGTGATGCTCTCGCAACGGTAGTCGGGGCTTTACTCGGAACGACAACAACTGGAGCGTATATTGAATCTGCAACCGGAATTGAAGCGGGCGGCAAGTCGGGGTTAACGGCTGTCGTGACAGCTTTTCTCTTTTTGATTGCACTTTTCTTTGCACCTTTTTTGACTGCGGTTCCGGCATACGCATACGGTTCTGCTTTAATAATCGTCGGTCTGTTAATGATGTCCCCTATTTCCAAAATCAACTTCGATAATCTTGAAGAAGTAATTCCTGCATTTGCAACAATTGCCTTAATGAGTTTTACATACAACCTGGGAATCGGGATGACGGCAGGTTTTGTCGTTTATCCTTTGATAAAAGTACTTACTGGAAAATTCCGTGAAGTAAAATTTGGAATGTGGGTTTTGTTCATGTTTTCAATTTTGTTTTATGCTTTTTATCCATATTAGAGGTATTGAATGACAGATCAATTCATGCGTGTGGCAATTGAAGAAGCAAAAAAAAGTCTCGCTGAAGGCGGGATTCCAATCGGCTCTGTTTTGGTTATAGATAATAAAATTGTCGGAAGAGGACACAACAGGCGTGTTCAAAAAGGAAGTGCGATTTTACACGCCGAAATGGATTGCTTTGAAAATGCCGGGAGACTAACGGCAAGTGAATATCAAAAGTCGATTTTGTATTCTACATTATCGCCATGCGATATGTGCAGCGGCACGGCTTTGTTGTACAAGATACCGAAGATTATTATAGGAGAAAATAAAACATTCAAGGGACCGGAGGAATATTTAATTTCCCGCGGCGTACAACTGGAAATCTTAAACGATCCGAAGTGTATTCAATTGATGGAAGAATTTATAAAGCGAAATCCAAAATTGTGGAATGAAGATATTGGAGTTTAGAGTTTTTAGTTATCAGTTCACAGTTAAATGCGGAGAATTTTAAACATTAATACTGGAGCATTCAATGCAAGACTATAAAAAATTATTAGTATGGCAAAAAGCTCATCAGTTAGCTTTATATATTTACGAAATTACTCAGCCTTACCCAAAATCTGAATTGTTTGGAATTGTAAATCAACTAAGAAGAGCTGCGATTTCAATTCCCTCAAATATAGTAGAAGGGAGTGGACGAAGGACCAACAAAGAATTCAGACATTTTCTTCAAATGGCATATGGTTCAGCAAATGAAATTGAATATCAATTATTATTATCAAAAGATTTAAAATTTATTTCTGAATCCACTTATAATGAATCGACATCTAATTTACTAGAAATCAAAAAGATGTTATCGGGATTAATGAAAAAACTTTCATAATTAACTGTTATCTGTAAACTCTAAACTGTGAACTAAAAAATGGCAACGAAAACAGCGGTAGTAAAACAATTACAAGGAATTACATTCGCGGGGAAAACCGATACAAATCATTGGGTAATGATGGACGGGCCGGAAAATTTCGGGGGAAGCAATGCAGCTATACGTCCGAAAGAATTGTTATTACTTGCTCTCGGCGGCTGCACAGGCAGCGATGTAGTTTCCATTCTTCAAAAGAAAAGAACAAACCTTGACGGATTTGAAATCAGAATCTCAGCCGACGTTTCCGAAGAACATCCGCAAGTGTTTACTAAAATTCATCTTGAATATGTATTCTTTGGTAAAGACCTTTCAACAAAAGATATTGAAAAAGCAATTGAATTGTCTCAGACAAAATACTGCAGTGTAACTGCTATGCTTCAAAAGGCGGTTGAAATTACTCATTCGTATAAAATAGAAGAGAGCAAATAGAGGGATACAAATTTCTTCGGCGTGTTGTTTCTAATCTAAATACTTGTCCGGTATCAGTTTCCTGCCGGCGTATCCTTCATCAATACCGTGATAATATTTAATGTATTCTTCATCGCTTCGCCAGCAAAGAAAAACTTCTCTACCGTTTATCAACGCGGGGAAATCAACTAGTCCTACGGAGAAATTCCAATCTTTATATGAGCAACCGATCTCTTCTAGTTCGTTCATATAATAATTTATTTCATTGGTTAACTTTTTTATCTCGAGATTACCCTCAATCTCTCCAGCAAGTGAGTCGGCAATTGTTCTAATTTGAAAGACATTATTAAGGATGTCTTTTACAATATTCCTCACAAGCGGAAGTGTTCTCTTCGCTTCTTTCGGTGTGAAATATTTTACTTCGATGTTGTTCATATCTCCCCTAAATCCCGGTTATAAGATAAAAATATTTTCCTTTAACAAAAGCGAAAAAACACTTTAGTCCCATAAAACGCACTGTGATTAATTTTGGAACTTGTAAACTTCCCGATTTGAAACTATATTTATTTCAAATACTTCAATTAGAGAATACTAAAATGAGAACAACTAAGAAATACGGTAAAAAAATAGATCTCGCGCTTTCCACTTGGGTAAAACTTGCACGTGCATATGCATCGTTCAGTAAGAAGTCGTTTCAGAACATCCGTTCGTTCGGATTGACCCAGGCTCAATTTGCCGTAATTGAGACACTCGGTCATCTCGGGCAAATGAGAGTCGGCGAACTTTGCAAAAAGATGCTTGTGACCGGCGGAAACATGACGCTGGTTCTGGACAACCTGGAAAAAATGGGGTTGATCAGAAGAATAGACAGCCGGGAAGACCGTCGGGCAATAATTATTGAACTAACTCCCGAGGGTAAACAGCTTTTTGAAAAAATTTTTCCGGAACATGCCCAATATATTGCAAACGTAATAGCAAGTTTAACAACCGACGAACAAAAAACATTGGGAGAGCTTCTTAAAAAACTCGGTATAACTGTCCAAAATTTGCCATAAACTCACGGATTAAAAACAGACTCTGACTCTACAATTTTATTCCGTTGAATAAAAATTCATTGGTTTCAAATTCAGTAAACAAAAAATTTCAAATTTACCAACGGATTCATTTCTAAATTTTGCATTCTTACCTATAAATGATATTTTTCAAAAAGAAAATTCAAAACATTCCTTAATTAAAAGGTGATCTATGGCTGTTATCAGGCCATTCAAAGCAGTCAGACCGGTTGAAAAAATAGCCCCTCTTGTTGCGAGTGTTCCTTACGATGTAGTAAACAAAGAAGAAGCAGCTAAACTTGCAAAAGGGAACCAGTTAAACTTTCTCCGCGTTACACGATCGGAAATCGAAATGAAATCTAAAACCGATCCGTACTCACCCGAAGTTTATGAAAAAGCAAAAGAGAATTTTGAGAGATTGAAAAGAGAAGCGCCGCTGGTTCAAGATACTATTCCGCATTTTTACATTTATAGGCTGATCATGGGTGATCAAACACAAACCGGAATAGCGGCGACGTTCAGTGCGGAAGACTATGAAACCGATGTAATTAAAAAACATGAGAAGACAAGAAAAGTAAAGGAAGACGACAGGACAAATCACATTTTGACAACTTCGGCTCAAACCGGTGCGGTATTTTTAACTTACCGCGGTGTAGAAGAAATCAACAGGGTTGTTAATGAAATAACGGAGAAAGCAGAACCGGTATATGATTTTACGGCACCTGACGGGATTAAACATACTGTCTGGGTAGTTCCGCCGGACTTCGACGACATAATTGTATTCGAAATCGAAAAAGTGGAAAACTTGTACATTGCCGACGGACATCACAGGGCAGCAAGTGCGTGGCGGGCTCACAAAATTAAAAAACAGGATAACGTACGACACACCGGCGAAGAAGAATACAATTTTTTTCTAGCGGTCCTCTTCCCTGCCGAACAACTTAAGATACTTCCCTACAATAGGGTTGTTCGCGATTTGAATAAACTAGAACTGTGTGATTTTATTGAGGCAGTTAAGCAAAATTTTTCTGTTGAGGAAACCGACCTTAAAGCGCCGGTTGAAAAAAGAAATTTCTGCATGTACCTTGAAAAGAAATGGTATCTCCTAAAACCGAATGAAAATATAAAACCCGGCGAAACAATAGGTGATAACCTAGATGTGAGTATCCTGCAAAACTATTTACTTACCCCTGTATTAGGAATTGAAGATCCGCGAACGGACAATAGGATAGATTTTATAGGCGGGATTAGGGGAACCGGCGAACTTGAAAAGTTAGTCGACAAAGGAAAAGCGGCAGTTGCATTTTCACTATTCCCGGTGACCGTAGACGATTTGATGAACATTTCGGATGCGGGAGAAACAATGCCGCCGAAATCGACGTGGTTCGAACCAAAACTTAGAGATGGATTATTAGTTCATGTAATATAAACGGAGAAACACAGATGGAAAAACGTATTTATAATTTCAGCGCAGGTCCGGCTATCTTACCGGAAGAAGTGTTGCTTGAGGCTCAGAAAGATTTGTTCTCTTACAAGGGTTCGGGAATGTCCGTAATGGAAATGAGTCACAGAGGAAAAATATTCGATGGAATATTTAACGATGCACAAGCCGACTTAAAAAAATTACTCGACATACCTGATGAATATGCGGTTTTATTTTTGCAGGGCGGTGCAACTTTACAATTTTCAATGGTACCGTTGAATCTAATGCCACCGAAAAACAAAGCCGATTATATTATCACCGGTTCCTGGGCAAAGAAAGCACTTAAAGAAGCGAAACGCGTCGGCACAGTAAATATAGCAGGGTCGGGCGAAGCAGATAATTTCACCAAGCTGCCGAAACAATCCGAGTTAAAATTAGATCCGGATGCTTCTTATATTCACTTTACATCAAACAATACAATTTACGGAACGCAATTCAAGACAGAACCTTTAGTTGGCAATGTTCCGCTCGTTTGCGACGCATCTTCGGACATCCTCCACAAAAAAATTGATGTTAAAAAGTACGGTATAGTTTACGCCGGAGCGCAAAAAAACATCGGCCCGTCGGGCGTTGTAGTTGTTATTATCAAAAAGTCTCTACTTGAAAGAAGTGCAGATACGTTACAAACTTATATGAATTACAAAGTCCACGTTGACGGAAATTCACTTTATAATACGCCTGCTACATTTGGAATTTATATTGCCGGTTTAGTATTTAAGTGGGTTCTAAATATGGGCGGGCTCGATGTAATGTACAAACATAACGTTGAAAAAGCTAAAATACTTTACGATGCAGTTGATGCAAGTGATGATTATTACAAAGGTACCGTTACAGTTAAAGAAGACCGTTCAATAATGAATGTAACTTTCCGTCTTCCAAACGAAGATCTCGAAAAGAAATTTATCGAAGAGACAAAGAAAAAAGGATTCGAAGGATTAAAAGGACACAGAAGCGTCGGTGGAATTAGAGCATCTATCTACAATGCCTTCCCAAAGAAAGGTGTTGAGGATTTGGTTGAGTTTATGAAAGACTTCAAAAAGAACAATTGATCTGGAAATCAGCAACTAAATGCATTGAGGGTCGAATTATTACCGACCCTTTTTTATATTTGCAAAGAGGATATAAGTAAGACGACCGCTGACCAGCTATTAATTAAAATTGTTAATGATGAAGAAATATATTCCTTTATTGATAATTTTTGTTTTTATTGCTGCCTGTTCTAAAGAGGAGCACAAATTCGAACTGTTCAATGCAGAGGCATTTGCATTCAACCTTGAACCAGGATGGGAATTGAATGCCTCTGTTAGAGCCAAAGGCTTTCAACTGAAAAAAACGGGCGACGAGTACAGTGTAAACCTTTACTACTTTACAGACATCGTAACACCGGAATCGGATACGTTGAAAAATACAAGTTCGAGAACAGTAAATAAGACTTCACGCGAAGAAATTTCCGACGTCGGTATTGAAGTACAAATCGATCTTGACTCAACTCTTTCAACGGGAAAGTACAAAATAATTTTTCATGTAAATGATGTAAATTCCGGCAAGTCTGCATCGGCTGAAAAAGTTTTTGAAATTACAAA
>CAZRIQ010000156.1:0-5947 GCA_964600175.1 uncultured Melioribacter sp.
GTTTCAAATATTCCGGTTTCTTTGAACTCCACTCGATCGCTTTCTCGTAAGCAAATTTTGTATAAACAAAAAGATGCAGACATGTCCCGTCAACAACGTCCCAGGAATTGAAGTCTCTTGCCCATTTGTTCATCTGCGACTTTGTAACTTTATCAGGCTCATCAATCAACACGGCTAAAATTCTTGTGTCATGATACCCAGCATCCCACAGTTTCAAAGCAAGCTGATGGTCCTTTCCAATTTCTTTCGCAAGCAATTTATAATCGGCAGAAGAAGCACCGAATGCTTTTTCAACATCGATTCCGAACTTTGCCATGCCGGGAAGGTTTGCCGGATTTCCAAGCTGCCTCAACCGTTCGATAACTTGTTTCTCGCTCATATACTAAAATCAATATCCATACTGAACTTTTTTGAGATCGAATTTACCGTAAAGTAAATTACCTTCTTTTGCATTCCATTCTACCTCGGCATGCGTGGGGATTTTAAAACCATCAACTTCTTTGTAATTGCTATAATAAACCGTATATGAAGTAAGTATATAACCGGAACTTGTAGAGCGGTATCTCTCTGATTCGGTTTTTACTAATTGGTGCTGTTCATTAAAATAAAAAGTGACCTCCATTAAAATCCCATCTTCTACCAGCACAAGTTTAGCGTTTTTGTCGTCTATCCCCTCCCAGTCTGCGTTTTTATTCAGAGCCAGAAAGGTAGGAAACCAAACCGATTCCAGCATATACCGTAGCAGCGAACCCTGGTTTATTTCTTTCCCTTTTGCATCGGTTATTGTTATGCTGGACAAAAGTTTGATCAGCATATTACCTCTGCCGTCAATATATGAATCAATCCCTTTTATCCAGAGTAAAGGGAAAAGTTGAATGTCGGCATTCCATACAAAGCCGGGCTTTTGAGTATTGAACAACTGTTCAGCCGTTAAATCTTTGAAGCCGGATCTTGCATCGGTTTTAAACAATGCTTTCTGTTCAATCAATAAAGTTTTGGGAATTCTTGTGCTGTCTTTTATTGCATACTTAAAATAGTCTTGAACAACTGCAGGCGGATTTTGAAGTTGATCATAAGTAAACACGCCACTGTTGTTTTCTCCCGCTTCAAGTTTTACAACCTGCATCTTCTTTTCAACGAACCTGTTTGTCAAAAATGTGGCGGCAATTGCAAATACAATAAAAAAGATGATGGGAATCAGAATTATAATTATAACCGTCTTTCTCATAAACAATATCTCGCTAAAATCTTAGTACGCTCAAATATACGGTTTATTGATTAGTGCTGTCCGCACGAAGCATCTTCTTCTATTACCAGTTCGCCCTTTAATAATTTTTGAACTGCTGTTTCTGCATCACGTTCCAACGTACACACGGGATTAATACCATTTTCTTTTAAGTTTTCAATCAATCTCAAACCGCCGCTCTGAAAAATCAAGTGCGAACAATCTTTAAGCGCTTCGATTAAATTCTCATGCCCATGCTGCTGTCCTTCACCGTGGTGATGTTCATGGTTTTCATGACCGCCTCTTCCATGATGTGTAAATGTATTCTCCCGGATTTCCTTTTTTACTATCTCGTTCTCGTTTGTTTCAAAAACAATAAACGCTTTGCATCTTCCCACATGACCGGTTACGTGGACCTTGTCGTTTGTTGCAACTGCTACTTTTCCCGAAGGGATGGATTCCCACATTTTTTACCTCACTGTTTTTATGTGATCTTGAATTTTATCTTCTATTCTTATGGCTTTACCGTTTAATATCCCATCCACAACCTTTTTTCTTGCGTTTTCAACAATTCTTCCAAATGTTGCACGGGAGATATTCATTTTCTCTGCCGAATCTTCGTGCGACATCCCATTTAAATCCGCAAGCCGTAAAGCTTCGAGTTCGTCGTGTTCGAGAGTTATCTCTTCCAACTCAACCATTGGAATTCCCCTCGGTTTGAAATAGTATGACGAGGGATTACACCTAATATGTCTGCATTTCTTTGGTCGTGCCATAATTATAGTTTTGAGCATATGCTCATAACAAAAATATAGTAAATTGAGGTATTAGTCAAATGGAAGATTTGAAAAGATTATTTCGGCGTGATTAATCTTGTTTTCTTTTTATCGGTAACCAGCGGTTAACTTTGCGCTTATATCCCAAATATGACCCCTCAAACCTCTTTGTTAACGCCGGTTCCTCGTAGAAAAACACAAATACGTGGGCAATAAAAAGCGCAATAAAGGAAAAGGCAATCATTGAAATTGACTTCTCAAAAAATCCCAGACCGAGCAGTACTATAAAACCACCAATGTACATGGGGTTCCGCACATATTTATAGGGACCGGCGGCAACAAATTCCAGCGGTGGATCAAAAGGAGCGGGTGTTCCTTTTCCCCTAAACGAAAATAATACTATACAACTTAAGGAGAGGGCGGATCCGGCAATCATCAAAATTATTCCGACAAGATAGCACCATTCGGGAAGTTCAAACGCAATTTGTGAATCAAATCCACGGAAGCTGAACGAAAGCCAGCCCCAAAGGAAAATAAATCCTGTCACATAAAACAAAGATCTCATCCCTGCTAAAAACGAGAGCAATTTACTTTTCCTTTTGTAAATTTTACTTTCTGCGATAAGGAGCAACAACTATTCTACAATTTAATCTCACGCAAAAATGGCGGATCATCAACTCCAAAATATATAAAGGTTCGCCGGCGTTTCCCTTTTCTTTATTATTGAAAACCTATTACCATCGTTATAATATCCAATAATCTTTGGGATTAGTCTGCTGTTATAACGCGACCACATACTTAATGTATATGCGCCGGTATCATGAATAACGAGGAAGTCACCGGGCTCAATTTCCGGCAGCAGAACATCGGTTGCAATTTTATCTCCGGAAAAACAAAGCGGTCCGGCAATAACGTATTTCTTCCTATTGCCACTCTTAATCATGCCCTTGGAATCAAGCACCGAAATATTGTGATGCCACTCTCCCGGATTATAAACACTCCTTACAAACATATCGGCGCCGACATGAATTACCGCCGTGTTTATCTTTCGTTGCTTTTTAACATATTCAACTCTGCTTACCGTCCAACCCACATTCGCGTTTATCCATCTACCGAATTCTGTTATCAACTTATATTTACTAGAAAAAAGTAACGGGAAATTTTTCTTCATCTTCTTTGCATAAACAGATACACTTACTTCGCTATCGCTATTTTTATATCGAATTGGCAATCCGCCGCCGATATCGAAAATCTTTATCCTATTTGACAAACCTTTCGCTGCAAGCAGTGCATTTGTTTTTTCGGCAAATTCATAAACAATGCCAATTCCCTTCAAAAGCATATCTGCTGAAATTCCCTGCGAGCCGATGTGAAGATGAACTCCCGTTAGCCAATCAAATTTTAAAAATGCTTTCTGCAAATCTTTTCTATATTGTTTTATCGGTATGCCAAACTTTGAATATTCTCCAGCTACACTTGTAATCTTAATTTTCCCGGTTCCAACTTGCGGATTGATTCTAATTCCAACAGTACTCTTCGATTTAATTTTTCTCCTCAAAAAAGAAATTCTTTCAAGTTCATCGAAAGAATCAGCGTTTATATGAACACCCAGCTTAAGCGCGTACGTGATTTCTTCAATTGTCTTTGCAGGTGAATCAAAAACAATTTTTGACGGATGCACCCCTGCTTTTTCGGCTAAATACAACTCGGGAAACGAGGCGGCTTCCAAACCAAAACCGTTTCTCTTGAAAAACTGTAAATTTTTAACCAACGGATTTGCTTTAATTGCAACAGTATTGAGAGTTCCCGAAGGAAAAGACTTTTTAATCTGGGTAAGCCGGTTTTCTAAAAACGAAAGATCATAGAAAATAATTGCCGAATTGATACTTTTAATCAGATTCTTTCTATCGAGAGCTCGCTTAAAAATTTTGGCAATCCTTTTTATGTTCTGACTATCATACATTGTTATATAATCCCCGGTAAATCAACCTATCTCTTTCGACCACATGGTTTTAGAACTCAAAGAGATAAGCGCTGCTAAAATGAAAACTACCATTGAGTAAACTAAATATAGTTTTATCGATTCAATTGCCGAAGTTACGGATGGTAAAAACATATTCAAGAAAAATATTATGCTCGCATGAAATAAAATCATCAGCAAAAGATTTCCGTTGGTATGCTTGTAAATCCACGACATAATAATGGAATAAGCTAAAAGCGGTATAAAAGCAGAGGCAATAAAATAGACGCCCAATAATTTTCCCAATGAATCTCCACTCATCCAATAGAATCCTGCAAGACTCCAAAATCCCCACATGAATCCCACAACAATACCGGTAATTAACGGAGAATTTCTTTGGGAAAACTTTTCCTGTGCAAAACCGCGCCATCCAAATTCTTGAACTATCCCGGAAAAAAACGAAAATATTAGAATGGCTTCCCAGCCAGTCCAATTAACAGCCGGCGGTGCATCAAACAAAGCGAAGAATAATCTTGTAAAAAGAACAACGCCAAAGGGAAGCAAGAGAATCAAATACCAATATTTATTTCGGTTTAGAAACTTAATCCGTTCAAAAAGGTGGGAGATTTTCCCGTCAATAACTTTTGTGAATATTAACCCGGCAACTCCCGGTCCCAAAGCACCAAAAAGAAACAGGGAATAGAACAAGAACGATTTCTCTTGATCCCCACCACTAAAGTTACTTCCCGTTAGTCCAAATGCAACAATCAAACCGAAAAAAATCCACGTCCACAAAAGTGAAAAAATAAAAAATGATAAAACCGGTTTACTTATTATAAATTTTTTCATCTGTTCGAAACGAAACCTAAATATTTGTTTTGATACTTATCAAGCCCGCTCTTTAAAATTAAATCAGCCCTTCCCTTTGGGAAGGGGTTGGGATGGGCTGTTATTCTGCCGGAGGCATATTCATCGCCGCCCATTCCTCTTTTGCCGGACCATAAATACCAACAACTTTTAAACCATGTTGCCGCATTAAAACCGTCATTTGTGCCCTGTGATGAATTTGATGATTAACAAGGCTCGATAGAACTGTTCCCTTCTTCCACATTTGTCCGTACATATTCACTTCTTCTTCCAAAGAAGCATCGTTCCATTTTTCGGAAACATGTTTCAAAACCGAATCGGCGGACTCTTTGTACGCCTGGGAAATTTCCTTAACAGATCCCGGAACCGGTGCTTCTTCCTTCGGTCCCTCAATTGTAAGACCGGTTCTGTTCAGCATTTCCGAAACCGAGATTGTAATATGCCAGGCAAGTCTTCCAAGCGTTCTAACGTCGGGATGAGATCTGTCGTTCAACGCGTCATCGTTAAGATTAGCAAATATTTTCAATGTTGCTTCGCTTTCGTATTTCCAGTCATCTAAAAAGTCTTGAACTTTTCGGTACATTTTATTCCTCCAAATTAATACAAATCAAAAATAGGAATTTAAGAACAGAGTAGGGAATTGAAAAAACTAAAGCGACTGCATTGAACTTGTCCGCATCTGCCAAAGGTGGATAAATCCGGCGGGGAAAGTTTACCCCACAGCCTTATTGCGGTGCGGTCGCTTTGAATTGCGGGTTATGCCTTGCCTAAAGAATTAAGAATTTTTTGCGTTTCAATATCCAATTGTTCTCTAGTGGCGATCCCTTGTGAGATAGTATATTCTTCAGATCTTTCCAAAAACAGTTTTGCTAAAGCTAATGACTCTTCTGACAATTCATAAATTCTTTTATAAAGTAACTGAAACTTATTTTCGTTAAATAGATCACCTTTATTTTCTTTACGGCAATGATGAACAAGCCAATTTCTTTCATTTATGAAATGAGTAATTCTATTTTCTAAATCATTTGGTAATGTTTCAAGCTTCATTACTTCCTTAAATAGTTTGCCAATAGTAAATTTATCATGGATTTGATAAATTCTTTCTATTTCATCACGACC
>CAZRIQ010000157.1:0-5048 GCA_964600175.1 uncultured Melioribacter sp.
TTCCACGTAATCCTTCGACAACAGCACGCGTATTGTTAAGAGCAAGGCCCATACTTCCTGCCATAAACAACGGGAAGAGTGCAATCTTTTTCCGCCAATCTGTGTAAACATCTTTTTGCGCGTAATAATACATCACGAACGAACTTATGAATGCAATAACAAATATTGCCATGAAGTTGAAAAAGTTCCAATACGGTCCCGCATTCTTGATGAAGACAAGCGGAACGTTAAGAATACCTGCAAGCAGAATGAACGGGAATACTATATTGTTGGTTAAATGAAATGTCGACTGCAGTTTTACCCTAAAAGGAATATGCGATTTCCAAACGAGTGGGAGAATTTTCTTTGCCGTTTCGATAGCGCCTTTTGTCCATCTGAATTGCTGAGCTTTCAAAGCGTTCATTTCTGCGGGTAGTTCCGAAGGTGTTGTAAAGTCGCGCAGGTAAATAAATTTCCAGCCTTTTAATTGGGCACGGTAGCTAATGTCAAGATCTTCCGTTAACGTATCGGTATGCCAGTTGCCGGCATCTTCGATGCATTCTTTTTTCCAAACACCGCCGGTTCCGTTAAAGTTGATAAAGAATCCCGCCTTGTTTCTAACCGATTGTTCGATAACAAAATGTCCGTCGAGCGCCAGCGCTTGAATCTTTGTTAGTATTGAATAATCTTCGTTCATATGTTCCCAGCGCGTCTGTACCATACCGACATCTTCTCTTGTTAAATAGGGGAGTGTACTTTTTAAGAAGTTTTTCCTTGGTATAAAATCCGCATCGAATATTGCAACGAATTTTCCTTTAGCCGTTTTCAATCCCTCTATTAAAGCGCCTGCTTTAAATCCCTGGCGGGAACTTCTTCTAACGTGACTGATGTCGAATCCTTCCGCCTTTTTCTGCTCAACAATTTGCTTGACTAAGTTTACAGTCTCGTCGGTTGAGTCATCAAGTACCTGTATTTCCATCATATCTTTAGGATAATCGATTTCACAAACAGCATTGATTAACCGCTCCGCAACATACATTTCATTGTACAGCGGAAGTTGAATTGTCACAAACTCTTGAGGGAAAAAATTTTTGTCTCCTTTCGGTTCGTTCTTCTTATACTTGATATGATAATAGATCATAATAAATCCGTGGCTGCCGAAGAAGAGAAGAATGAGGAGGGAGAAAATGTAAGCGAATAAAACTATTTCGTCGAATAGCATTTTAGTTTCACTTCCTAGTAAAAATTTTTACCAATTTGAAACCACACCCAAAAGTATGTCTTCAGTTATTTTATCAACCGCCGTTTCTATTGCCTGCAGGCGGACAGTCGTGATATCTCCTCCAACCGGATAATCACCATAGTCGGAAAAATTCTTTTCAAAGATCGTTCGTTTTCTTACCAGGTCCCTGTACGTTACTTTTACAGTAATGGTAATTCTACGACTTGTAACATTCTCGCCCCCGGAAACAACTGCCGGTGCATCCGAAAGAGAAATAACCGTCCCTTCAAGTACCGCATCGGCATTAACTCTGTCGGTTACTTGTAATGTATTGTCGTCAACAAATTTTTGAATTGTCTGCTTTGTAAACAAGACGCTTAATTCAGATTCTCCCGAACCGCTTCGGTCCTGAAAAAACGGGACTGCAATCGATTTAATGTGGGATGGAACCGATGCCCCGGTAAATGAATAATTGCAGGCTTCAAAGTTAAGCAGCAGAAGAAAGATTACCAAGGGAAAAATATGTTTTACCATGTTATTCAAGCTCATACTCTTTCAATTTTCTATAAAGTGTTCTTTCACTTATTTTCAACAGTTTTGCCGCTTTTCGCTTGTTGTGCTTTGTAAAATTCAACGCATTTAGTATAGCTTGTTTTTCAAGGTTATCAAGCGGAACAACTTCTTGTACGTTGTTTCCGTTGTTTTCAAAGTATAAGTCGCCAGAGCCTTTCGAAGCAAAATTTTTAAGATCGATTAAATCTTTTTTAATATCGATCAAAGCACGGTAGATCATTTCTCTATCAAGGGCTTCCGGAGAACGGTTAAGATGAATAGGCAAATTTCTAAACTCTTCTGTAGTTGTTGTGTTGGATAATAACGGAATTATCATCTCGGAATCAATCACACCTGTTCTGCTTAAAGCGATTGACGTCTCAATGATATTTTTTAATTCGCGTATGTTTCCGGGCCATGAATAATTTAACAGTACATCGGATGCATCTTTAGTGATTTTTGGTTCCGGAATTTTGTTGTTCTGCGAATAATTTTTTGCAAAGTGACTGACAAGTTCGATTATATCTTCAGGTCTATTGCGAAGCGGGGGAACATTAAGAGTAACGGCTTTCAATCTGAAGTAAAGATCGTTCCGAAATCTTTTTGCGTCAACTTCGCGCTGGAGATCTTTGTTGGTTGCGGCAATAATTCTCACATCGACTTTTGTAACTTTCTCTCCGCCGATTCTTAGAAATTCTTTCGTCTCGAGAACGCGGAGTAATTTTACTTGAGTAGTCAGCGGCATCTCGGCAATTTCATCGAGAAACAAAGTTCCTTCATCTGCAATTTCGAAGTAACCTTTTCTATCATCGATTGCACCTGTGAACGCACCTTTTTTATGACCGAACAATTCGCTTTCGAGAATTCCTTCCGGAATCGCACCGCAGTTTACACTTACCAATTCCTTCTCGGATCTTTTGCTGTAGCCGTGAATCGCTTGAGCAAAAATTTCTTTCCCAACGCCGCTTTCGCCGGTAAGTAAAATCGAGATGTCGGATTGTGCAACCTGCATCACAATATCGACAAGGTCTTTGATCTCTTTCGATCTTCCTATTACTCCAAATTTCTTCTGAAACTCAGGCACTGTCATAAATATCGTCTCGGCTTAATTGAAACACTCCTGTAATATTGGTGGTTTAAAATATGCTTTTTTGAGGAATTTAACGACAGGTCGTTTGAGAATGCATATTAGGAATGACTAAATGACAAGTTTTAGTCCATCATAACACATCATAATTCGGCTTATTTCTGCTTTTTCAAGAGCGCCTATCGCATTTTTAAGCGACATTTCTATGGTGCTGTCTATGTGAGTTAAGAGAAGTTTTTGAGGATCTAACTTTTTGAATGCTGCATAGATTTCTTCAAAGTTTACGTGTGTTGTTTCCGAAATCATCAAATCTATTTTTTCATTTTCGAATAAGAAAAGGTCTTGTGAATTTCCCACGTCCGAAGTGTAGAGAATTTTTTTACCTATGATGTCTAAGAGTAAACTCAAAGAGATAAAATTTTCTTCCGGCAGGATTACATTATACTTGTTTGTTACATGCGAATTTTGCTTAGCCGTGAAAGAAAGAGTCTCTCCAATTTTTGTCTCTTCATTTGAATCGAAACTTACTGTTTCCAAATTAAAATTCATCGCTTTAAGAAATAGATATACCGACGAAAGAAAATTCTGGAAGACTTCGATTAAGTTTTTATGAATGAAAATTTTTAGCGGAATTTTTCTTCCCAATAATTTCATTTGTGTTATCAACGAAGCGATACCTGTAAAATGATCTGCATGGAGATGGGTAATAAGTATATTGTTGATTTCCATGAAGTCGATATTGCTTTGCAAAAGTGATTTTGAAATCCCGTCGCCGGTATCGATCAATAGGTTTTCACTTTTTGATTTGATGAAAATTGAGGAGTGATTTCTTTTAAGTTCGGTTTTGCCGGAACCGGTACCGATAAAAATTATTTCCACTTTTTATTGTTCGCTTAGTTGAACAACTCTTCCGTTCAGGTTGAACTTTTGCTTGAGGAAATCAAGGACAGGCGCCGCTTCATTTTCTGTATCAAACCTTCCCACTGTTACAACGTTCAAAATACTCCCGCCGACTTCTTTTGTTTTTATTTGGGTCGAATAACCAGCGTCCTGTAGCTGGTCGCTTAACTTTTTTGCGTTGTCGGTATTTAAAAAAGCCCCAGCTTGTACCGTAAAATTGGCATCCGTCAAAGGTGCGGCAGGTGTTATTGTTTTTTCTGTTTTAGGTGCCGGTTGCACTTGTGTAGCGGTAGCTTCTTCTTCATCGGGAATCGATCTATTTGCAGATTTTATATAAGGTGAATTTGGGTATTCATTTTTGAGTTTTGTTAAATAGTCTTCCGCCTTTTTGTAAAGTCCGATTGAAAAGTAATATGAAAAAATTCGATACAGTGCGGCATCTGCATAATTACTTTTGGGATATTTTTGGTAGATGTTCATATATTTGTTAAGAGAAACATCACCATCTTTTGTTAGGACCGCATCCAGAAACAGAACCGAAGGATCATCGGGGTTTGTTTTTTTGAGCTCGCCAAGAATTTTTTCAGCTTTATCAATCTCACCGGACTCAATACTCTTCAACGCAGGAACAATATTAACCTCCTGCGAATATATCCATCCCGATAAAAATATAAGTATAAAAAAGATTTTTTTCATTTATAAGATAACACCCTTGTTAAACTATAAAAGATATTACACGAAGTTCCACTGAGAAGACACAGAGAACCTCGGAGAAATTTTAAAGTACGTATCGTTTAATACCGTCTTTTAATCTTGTTACATTGAAGTTAATTAAGAGCCCAACTTCTTTTTCTGCGAATTTCATGTAAGTGAGTATTTGTGCTGTATGTACGGGTGCTAAAACATCTACCGATTTGATCTCAATAATTATTTTGTTATTTACCAATAAATCAAGTCTGTAACCACAGTCAAGTTTTATTTCTTTATAAATTATGGGAATAGGTTTTTGTCTCTCGACTATTAAATTATTTTTCAGAAGCTCATATGTTAGACATTCTTCATAGGCAGATTCCAACAAGCCGGGTCCAAGCAATTTATGCACTTCAATTGCAGCTCCAATGATTACTTTAGATAATTCTTCAAATTTCATTTCCCTCTCTGTGTATCTTCGTGGCTTCTCAGTGTTTCTCCGTGAAACTAATTAGTACCTATTATTAACATACGCAATTATCTTTGTGCTATTACTTTTGCTCTATCAACGTCAATTACTTCCACAAAATCCCCGAACAACGTTGCGGATGTTATGCG
>CAZRIQ010000157.1:5058-5929 GCA_964600175.1 uncultured Melioribacter sp.
TTGCCAAAGTAGCGCGGTTTATTTTCACTTTGACATAATCGCCGGCATTTACGTTTTCTATTTTTGGGAAGATAGTTACTTTATTTGTATCGGTTCTTCCGGAGAAGAATGCATCCGACTTTCTGCTGGGACCCTCAACCAATATTACCTCTTTCGTACCGATCATTTCCTCGTTTTTCTCGTAAGATATTCTATGCTGAAGATCGATTATTTCATTCAGCCGCTTAGTTTTTATTTCATCTGTTACATTGTCTTTCATGTTGAAAGCTTTTGTTCCTTCGCGAGGCGAATACTTGAACATGTAAGCACCATCGTAGCCGACTTTTTGCATTACTCCCAAAGTCATAAGGTGATCTTCATCAGTCTCGGTAGGAAATCCTGAAATGATGTCTGTGGAAAAGCTTACTCCCGGAATAATTTCCCTTGCTTTGTCTATTAAATTTAGATAATGCTCAATGGTGTATGTTCTATTCATCAAATCAAGGATTCTGTTTGAGCCCGATTGAACAGGAAGATGAATGTAATTACAGATATTTGCATGCCCGACAATTGTATAAAGTAGTTTATCAGAAAGATCCTGCGGATGGGAAGTTGTAAATCTCACCCTAATTTTCGGATCGACTACGGCTGCAGCAGCAAGCAGGTCAGCAAAGTCGTTTCCATTATCATTATATGAATTCACGTTTTGTCCTAGTAACGTAACTTCCCTAAATCCTCTTTTGGAAAGCTGTTTAATTTCTTCTACCACGGAATCCAAAGGACGGCTTCGTTCTCTTCCGCGTGTAAAAGGGACGACACAAAAAGTACAAAACTTATCGCAGCCGCGCATGACAGATATCCATGCGGAAAGTCCGTCTTCACGGAAAGGAAT
>CAZRIQ010000158.1:0-5914 GCA_964600175.1 uncultured Melioribacter sp.
TCGGACACAATTGCATGACATCCATTCGTGCACCAAGAGTATAACTTCTTTGCTGTTGGGAATAACATTGGATCGTCATAAAAAACTTAATGTCGATCAGCCGGTTTTTAATTTTTTTCCACAATATGATTCATTAAAAACACATGAAAAAGAGAAAATCACACTTAAACATGTTTTAACAATGACGGCTGGATTTCAGGAGGGAGAAGATTTTGAAGGTACTAAGCCGGATGATTTAATTAAAAATATACTAAGCCTTCCATTAGAGTCTACTCCGGGAGAAAAATTTAAATACAGCGGTGAATGTACAAATCTTCTTGGCGGAATTATATACTGCCTCGAAGGAAAGCAGGCTGATGAATATGCAAAAGATGTTCTGTTCAACAAGCTTGGTATTTCAGAATTTTATTGGGAAAAAGAAAATGGTATTCTGCCCTGCGACAGAGCTCTTCACTTGTATCCGAGAGATATGGCTAAAATCGGTCTGCTGGTTTTAAATAATGGTTACTGGAACGGAGAACAAATTGTGCCTGAAAAATGGATCGACGTGTCAACCAAACCCTATGTCGCTGAAAGTGAGTTTTTCGACTATGGTTACCAATGGTGGTATCGATCAAAGCGAAATAAACCTTGGTGGAATAACCCGGTTCGGGGTGGAAAAACCGAACACGATATGTTTCTGGCACTTGGTTTTGGAGGTCAGTATATAATGATTATAAGAGATCTAAATATGGTAATAGTAACAACATCATCTGATCATAATGAAAGCAACGGTATGGCGCATGCGAAAGTTCCCATGGTCATTGAAGAAATTGTTCCATTATTTAATTAATCCATTGTCTTCCACGTTACTGGGTTTAGAAGTATTTGTGTTTGCGTCTGTAATTTGGTTCGTTTTGAAAAATATTTTGAGAAGATTAAGCGTATAGTTCAGATTTGTAAATGTGCCGGAGAAAAATTATTCTTTCAACCCGAGAAACTCGATTAACCTGTTGTGTGCATCTTCGGAAAGGTCGACGTTATACTTTTTGTAAAACTGGATTGTGGTTTCAACAGACTTGAAGTAAGATTGGCAGCTTTCACATTCTTCAAGATGGGCTTTTATAGCGACGCATTTGGGAGAGTTCAACTCTTCCCCGAGATTATCGCAAATATGATTCATTACTTCTTTACAGTTTGGTTTATGTTCGTTCATATTTGAATCTCTCGTTTAGTTCGTTTCTTAAAAAAGCACGTGCCCTGTGAAGCCTGGATTTGACGGCGGGAACGGAAAGTTCTACGATCTTTGCCGTTTCTTCTGTTGATAATCCCTCAACATCACGAAGCGTAAAAACAATTCTGTATTCCGGCGAAAGTTTTTGAACGGCTTTATCGAGCAAGTCTTTCAGTTCATTGTTCTCCATTACCTTTTCCGGCGTTACGTGCCAGTTCGAGATATTTTTTTCGTCTATCAATCCTTCGTCATCGTCAATTGAAGTAAATCCGTACCTGCTTTCGGATCGAGCGAGCATTAAACAATGATTTACAACCACCCTGTAAAGCCAAGTCGAAAGTTTAGACTGACCGGAAAACTGTTTAATGTTCTTTACTATACTTAGAAAGGTTTCCTGCATGGTATTTTCCGCACGCTCTTTGTTCCGGCAGATTTTATATGAAAAATTATATATAGTCTGTTCGTACATCTTAACCAATTCGGATAATGCTTTTTTGTTTCCCTTCTGTGCTTCTTTTATTATTTCCCGTTCGTTCATATAATTTGATGCCTTTTTGATCCTAAAGATTCAGAATTATCCGTCAAGGGTTTTCCACATATAGAGACAAGCGATTGAATTAAAGGGACTCCAATTGTTTTTCTTTGCAATTTGAAATACTTTTTTCTCATCCGGCAGTTTTCTCAACCGGTAATTTAACATTATTGCCTTACGAACACCAAA
The DNA here is from genome assembly GCA_964600175.1 of uncultured Melioribacter sp. Taxonomy (GTDB): domain Bacteria; phylum Bacteroidota; class Ignavibacteria; order Ignavibacteriales; family Melioribacteraceae; genus Pyranulibacter. Next base: position 1,935 of record CAZRIQ010000158.1, read on the forward strand.
GTCGGAATAAGCAAGAATGTTCAGCCTGCCGAGCGTGAATATAAGAAACATGTGCGCACTCCAGATACCGATACCCTTTACTTTGGTTAGTTCGTTAATAATCTCCTCATTGTTTTTCTTATTCAAATTTTTCAAGTTCAATTCACCGGATATGTATTTTCGGCAAAGATCCTTTATATAATTGGTTTTAGCGTTTGAAATTCCAATTGATCTGAATATATTGTTGTCGGTAGAAACGATATGTTCGGGTTTCGGTTTTATTCCGAACTGATCGAAGAACCGTTTTTCTATTGCTGCGGCTGCTTTTATTGAAAGCTGTTGCCCGATAATTGCTTTAAGTAAATCATTGAAGTATTGTTTGTGAGGTCGTAAATTGCAAGTGCCGTACTTTTTTATTATTGTTGAAAGCACTTTATCGTTTTTGGATAGGTGTGTAATTGCCGTAAGTATTTCGTTTTCGCTCATTATATAATGAAATTTAGTTCTCGGTATGCAAGATCAGCTTTCAAAAATATTAGCGGGTAACAAATTACTTAAAAATGTTGATTTCTCTAAGATTAATTTGGATAACGTTAAGGGAAAATTGGTTACTCTTAGCGAAGGAGAGATTTTATATAGGGAAGGAGATACGGCAGATATAATTTATCTCGTTGTAGGCGGCGAGATAAATCTTCTTAAGAAAAAACTTCTCGGCAAATCAAAATCGTATGTGTTTTCCAATGGGGATTTTTTCGGGCAGGATGAATTTTTTGAAGAAACCTCAAGGACTTCTACCGCCGTCGCACTGAAAGACTCTTACGTAATTGCTCTCACTAAAGACGAGGTTGACAACCTCATCAAACAAGATGACGAAATTTATGTTAACCTGAGAGAACAGGCTGTGGAAATCAGTCCTGCTGAGTTAGACGACAAAGTAAAACAACCGCCGTTGTTTCATACTATCGATGAAAGAATGAAAGCAACAAGGGAAACTAAAGAAAGAGAGAAGACGAAAGCAGAAGAAGACTCCCCGATTTTCGGATTGGATTTTGGTAAGACGCTTAAAGGAACCAAAGTGAGCCAGGATGATTTTAACATTGAGGAAGAAACACTTCCGACCGTTGAACCCCCGCCTGAAGAAGCAACTGGTCCCCAAATTGAAGAATCCGTCTCCGATAAAAATAGTTTTGACAAAACATTTTTTGAAGAACATCCTTTGAAGAAGACTTTTGAAAATACATTCAATTATGACGATCTTGCTTTTCAAGACAAGGAAACTGATGATAAGAAAGAAGAACCGCCGGCATCCGCTGTAAAACCTTCAGAACCCGAAGAAAAGAAAACCGAGACTAAAGAAAAAAATACTTTTGTGGATGAGGAAATAACAGAAGAAAGCGAGAAGAAACCGTTTGCTGGAACTTCAGTGAGTGAATCCGATGATCTTAACGAAGCGTTGTTCAAAATATTAAGTACCCAGGAGTCACCGGCGTATACGGAAGGGGTCCCAGATCAATCTTCGGTTGATCAATCCGATGATGATTTTCTGAGCAGTCTTTCGATGATGGGAGAAGAAAAGCAAAAAGAAGAGGAATTGAAACAAGAGAAACTTGAGCAGATGGAACCAAAGCTTGAAGCGCCGGAAGAAGTCGAGCCAAATTTGGAAGAACCCGAACAGATACAACCGCAAGCCGAAACACCCGCCGCTGAAGAGGAAAACGAAACTGTGAAAGACGAAATTGTTTTTGGTGAACCTTTAAATGACGAAAAAGTTTTTGGTATGGATCAATTTGGACAAGAAGAGGTTCCCGAGACGGTTGAAGAAGAACAAGTTGAAAAACAATCACAAGATTCTAGAAATGACAGTAAATCAGCAGATGATGATATAATTAGGGAAGTAGATGAACAATTAGCCTGGATTGCGAAAGGTATTTCCCCGGATTCCGGTATGGGAAAAGATTCCCGCAGCGGCGGAATGAAAATTGAACAGTTGAAAATGATAATAACGGCCGCTGAGTCTGTTAATTCCACAATTAAAATAGATGACGTTCTTTTGACTATAGTTAACGTTGCAGCAAATCTTACAAACGCAGACAGAGGTACACTATATATAGTAGATAAGGAGAAGAACGAGATTTGGTCCAAAGTAACTATAAAGAATAAGATGCGAGAAATAAAGCTGAAGTTTGGTGAAGGACTTGCAGGTTACGTGGCAAAATCCGGAGAGATAATAAATATTGAAAACGTCCAAAGCGATCCCAGGTTCAATGCTAATTTTGATCGCATTAGCGGATACAAAACACGCAATATGATTTGTTTCCCGATTAAGAATAGAGAAGGGGAAATTATCGGGGTTCTCCAATTATTGAATAGTATGAAAGGACATTTCTCCAAATTAGACGAAGAATTTCTCGAAGCGATATCAATTCATTCTGCTATTGCTCTACAAAATGCGGAAATGGTTGAAAAACTTTTACAAGCCGAACGTGTCCAATCGCTAGGCAAGATGGCAAACTTTCTTATTCATGATATTAAAAAGCCGGTGTTGGTAAGTAAACGCTACACAGAGCATTTAGCGGGCAAAGAACTCTCAACCGAACTTCATCAAATAGTGAAAATGTTGCTTGAACAACTGACATTGGTTACCGATATAGTTCAAACCACTTCAAACTATGCCGAAGGGAAAACAATCCTTCATACAATGAACGTAAGTTTGAATAAAGCACTTAATGATTATACATCGAGAATGAGTTCTTTTGTTCAATCCAGTAACTGCACAATTGAAAAGGCATTTGACAGAGATACTCCGGTTAATCTTGATCTCAAAGAATTTTATCAATGTTTTTATCATATTGTTAGAAATGCCTGTGATGCAATGCCCGACGGCGGTAAAGTTTTAGTTTCAACTAAACGGGACGGCGACAAGGTTAGGATCTCCTTTAAAGATGACGGACTTGGAATACCCGACGGATTTAAAGAAAAGATTTTTGAGCCCTTTATGTCTCACGGCAAGAAAGAGGGAACGGGGCTTGGTCTCACAATTACAAAAAAAATTGTTGAAGCCCACACAGGAACAATCAGTGTTGAAAGTGAATTGGGCAAAGGTGCGGAATTTACAATAACATTACCGGTTGCTTCCTCTTATTAGCAAATCATATGAATTATAATTTAATTACAATTTTGGGTCCGACCGCGGTTGGTAAAACCCGGCTTTCAGCTAAACTGGCGGATTATTTTAAAGGTGAAATTATCTCTGCCGATTCCCGGCAAGTTTATAGAGGAATGGATATCGGCACCGGGAAAGATTTATCGGATTATATTATTGACGGGAAAACAATTCGCTATCATTTAATTGATGTAATCGATCCGGAAAAAGAATTTAGCCTGTTCATGTTCAATGAAATGTTTCATGCCGCATATGATGATATTGTCTCCAGGGAACAAATTCCCTTTTTAGTTGGGGGAACCGGGTTATATCTTCATTCTGTTTTAAAAGGTTACTCATTGAAAAAAGTAGGATTCGATCGAAAAAAATTTGATGAACTTAACGAATTGCAGATTGAAGAACTAACTGCCAGGCTCAAGAAGGTTAAACCGAATCTGCACAACACGACCGATCTTAAGATAAAAGAAAGAATTATTAGAGCAATTTTAATTGCAGAGGAAAATAGTCCGGATAACCGGCTGAAAGGAACACGGATTAATTCGCTGACGATCGGCGTTAGATTAAGCAGAACTAAGGTGAAGAAAAACATAACAAATAGGCTTGAACAAAGATTAAAGAACGGCATGGTCGAGGAAGTTGAAGGATTGGTTAAACGCGGTATTACGTTTGATAAACTGGGATTCTTCGGTCTCGAATACAAGTTTGTAGGAAAGTATCTTCAAGGAATATGGAACTACAACGAGATGTCTCAAAATCTGAACAGCGCGATTCATCAATTCGCAAAAAGACAAATGACATGGTTTGGAAAAATGGAGAGAGAAGGAGTTAAGATTCGCTG
>CAZRIQ010000159.1:0-5903 GCA_964600175.1 uncultured Melioribacter sp.
GCGGATCAGTTAAACCGTATTTTTTTACAAATGCTTCATTTACAATTACATTATATTCATCGTTTTTATCATTATCGTAAAATTTTCTGCCCTTTACGATTTTCATTTTCATCATTCTCATAAAATCGCCTGAGGTGGGCGCTGCAGTAAACCAAGTGTCAATTTCCTTACCTTGGTATTTTATTGGTTGCCCCCAGCGCATTCCCATTTCACCGGGTACCGCCATCGAATAAGCAAAATCTTCCACAGCAGGTTGCTGAAGAACTTTATTTCTAAATAAATCTTCTTTTGAAGTAATTTCATTATTTGTCCGGAAGTAAATAATATTTTGCTTTTGAAAACCAAGCGGCATGTTTTTAACAAATTCCATCTGGCTGTATATTACAATAGTCGAAATAATAAGAACAACCGTAACGGAAAATTGAAATACTATTAATCCCTTTCTTAAATTTGTTTTCCCGCGCCCATGAAGCATTCTTCCTTTCAATACAGTATCCGGTCTAAATGATGTTAAAATAAATGATGGGTATAAACCTGCCGCCGTTCCAAGTAGAATTGCACTCGCTAAATAAATTATACCGGTCCCTAAAGTGGATGTAGAAAATAAAGATAATTGAATATCCATAAGATTGTTAAAAATGTTTATAGCTATTGAAGCAAGTAAAACGCCGAAGATCATAGCAATAACGCTTAAGATTATTGATTCACTCAAGAATTGTTTTATAAGTATAAATCTTGTTGCCCCTATAGTTTTTCTGATCCCAACTTCTTTGTATCGAATAGAGACCCTGGCAGTGGATAAGTTTATATAATTGATTACGGAAATGAGCAGTATAAGTATTGCAATGGATATAAGTGTAATATTTTTCTCAACACTGCCGTGAGTACTAAAATCCGATAACTCCGAATTGTAGTAAATGTCTTTGAAGGAATTTATAGATGTATTTAAGTCTTCATGATCTTTGGGGATGTTATTCCTTATTACCTTTTCAATCTTTTTTTTAAGCAGGTCAATATTAGATTTTTGGGGAAGTAAAAAATAGGTCTCATAATTTCGTCTTCCCCACATAAACGGGTCATTATTCTTGCTGTAAATATTTTTGAGACTTACTAAAGATATTATTCCGCTGAAGTGAATCGAAGAATTATTAGGAATATTATGTACAACCGCCTTAACAGTAAAGTCATACTTGTTATTCATTTTTACAGTTTTATTTATAGGATTTTCGTTGCCGAAAATTCTTTTAGCTTCATTTTCCGTTAGGACCAAGGACATAGGTTCATTTAATGCGGTTTTTAAATCTCCCTTTTCCGCGGCGAAAGAAAAAATATCGAAGAAATCCGGGTCAGCGAAAATCAAATTTTTAACCATCATTGGGTTGTGCCCATATTTCAAAGTAACGTTCTCCCTACTAACATTATCAATCCTTATCACACGCTTTATTTCGGGAATATTTAGTTTAATTACATCCGCTATCGGTGCCGGGGTTCTTGATTGACCAACTTTATATATTCGTTCGTAATTTTTATGAAATTTATTTGTACTAAATTCCATTTTTGCATAAAGTGAAATGACAATCACTACTGCCAGACTTATTGAAAATCCGGCAATGTTGATAAAAGAAAATGCTTTATGCTTTTTAATATTCCTGAAGGCGATCAAAAAATAATTTTTAAGCATTTTTTTCTCATGTTATTTCAATTATTTATTACACAACATTCTTTTTAATACAAATATGTTAATTCGTATCGAAGCGCCTCAATCCGGTAAAAGACGCCGAATATTCGCATTACGTTACTACTCATATCGCAATGCTTCGACCGGGTTTGCCCTTGCTGCTTTTATTGCTTGGAAACTTACAGTTGCCAATGCAATTACTAAAGCAATTCCGCCGGATAAGGTAAACATCCACCAGCTTAAATCAATTCTGTATGCAAAGTCCTGAAGCCATTTGTTCATTAGGAAATATGCAAGCGGTAAAGCAATAACACTTGCTATAAGAATCCATTTTACAAACTCTTTTGATAACAAAGTTAAAATTGAATGAATAGAGGCACCGAGTACTTTTCTAACTCCTATTTCTTTTGTTCTATGTATTATCATTAACGATGACAACCCGATCAACCCTAGACACGAAATGAAAATAGATAAGAAAGTAAACACGCTGAATATTTCGGCTATTTGAATATCTGTTTTGTACTGCCTATCGAAAAACTCATCGAGGAAATTATATTCGAATGGATTGCCGGGGAACATTTGGCTAAAGTCCTTTTCTATCCCATTGATTTTTTTTTGAACATTTTTTGTATTAACATCAAAAACGAAGAAGTCGCCTCTACTCGCCCCCACAAAAATTGTCGGCTCTATTTCTTTCTCAAGGGATTGCTGGTGATAATCTTTAATTACTCCAACAACTTTTCCAACTTCGAAATTATCGTGATGAATTACCGCACCAATTCCTTCCTCAGGTGCGACAAAACCAAATTCCTTTGCGGCACTTTCGTTTATTAATATTGCTTTCGAGGCATTGCCTTTATCATTCGATTTTTCAATTTCCTCTTCAAAAAAGTTTCGACCGCATACCAATTTAATATCGAAAAAATTAATATAATTTTGCGCTACATATGCAAAATACATTTGTTTTCCCTGCTCAACTGGCTGTTGATCGTGTCTTACTCCCCCACTGACCCAACTGTTTTCCATACCCGGAATAACCGAAGTAAAGGTTGCATCCTCAATTAATGATTTATTTTCTAATTCGTTGATAAATGTATTGTATGAACTTATTCTATCATGTCCCTCTTGTATGTAAGCTGGAGAGTTGAGCACAAGTTTCTGTTTTATATCAAACCCGAGATTTTTGTTTCTCATAAAAGACAACTGGCGGTTCAAAACAATTATCGCCGTTATCAATATTATAGAAATTGTAAATTGAAAAATCACAAGTCCTTTCCTAAGCAATATTCCCCTTAGAGAACTCTTAAAACTTCCCTTTAAAATCGAAACAGGTGAATAAGATGAAAGAACAAATGCAGGATATATTCCGGCAATAATAGGGCTCAGAAATATCAATACCAGCATTAATATTATTAGATCGGCATTTTTCCATAAAGAGAATGAAGCCGGCATTCCAAGTATTGTGTTCCAATAAGGATATGTTAATTCAACGAAACAAAGTGAAATGAGAATTGCAATTAAATTGATTATAAAAGATTCAATTAAAAACTGGCGAATTAAGGACCAGAAGCCTGCACCTACAACTTTTCGTAGCCCGACTTCCTTAGCTCTTTCAATCGAACGCGCAGTTGAAAGATTGATATAGTTTATCCATGCAATTAAAAGAATTATTACGGCAATTAATGAAAGGAAATAAACGGTATTAGCATTCCCGTTTTCTTCAAGCTCAAATCTTAAATGAGAATATAAATGAATATCCTTTAACGGCTGAAGAAAGTACGCTCTGTCGAAACCGTCTTTTTGCCTGTCGTGCAGCTTCTTAACTATTAACGGAAGCTTCGTTTCTACAACCGATTTTTTCGCACCGGGTTTTATTAGAATATATGTGTTATTGTTATTGCAACCCCAGCAAAACCTATCTGTTAACTGTGTGTTGAAAGAAATCAATATGTCAAACTTGATATGCGAATTGTCTGGGACATTTTCGGTGACACCCGTAATTTTAAAATCTGTTCCGCCGATTTGAATGGTCTTCCCTACAGCATCCAAACTTCCGAAATATCTTTCGGCAATGTCCTTTGTAATTACGGCACTGTATCTGTCTGCTAATGCTTTATTTGCATCGCCGGAAATTAAAGGGAATGAAAATATGGTAAGAAATGAAGAGTCCGCCCAGAAAATATTTTTCTCATTAAAATAATGATTATTGGCAGCTACAAGCATTGATATTTCCCTCACTCTTGCAAAATCGACAACTTCAGGAATTTCTTCCTTTAGTGTCGGACCCAACAATGCAACACAGCCGGCACTGCTATCCGTACCGCTAGCGTAGTATCGTACATTTTTAAGACGATAGATATTACTCGCATTTACATTAAAAGTATCATAACTTTTCTCGTAGGATACATACATATAAATAACCAGACACGCAGCAATCCCAAAGGCTAATCCCAATATGTTGATTAGAGAAAAAGTTTTACGCCGAATTAGGTTTCTGATTGCTATTTTCAAATAATTTTTTAACATCATTCCCCCTTATGCGCATAGAGCAGAGCGCAAAGCGCATAGTGTTTATTATTCATAGCGCAAACTCTCAATCCGGCAAAAAAACGCCGAGATTTCGGTCTTCGTTATTACTCATAACGAAGAGCCTCAACAGGATTTGCAATTGCTGCTTTTACAACTATAAGGCTTACAGTAACAAGCGTAATTAACATAGTGACTGCTCCTGCAAATAAGAAAGTAGACACACTTATATCCGTATGATAAGCGTAGGATCGCAGCCAATAATTCATCGCAAACCACGCAGTGGGCCAAGCAATTGCATTAGCAATAATTATCCATTTTGTAAAACCGCTTGATAAAAGAGAAAGAATATTTATTACTGAAGCACCCAATACTTTTCTTATTCCGATTTCTTTTGTTCGCTGTTCAGTCATAAACGAAGCTAAACCGAAGAGACCGAGAATGGTTACGAAAAATGCCAACGAAGTAAAAGCTCCGAAAATACTTGAAAGCCGTTGTTCCGATTTATAAAGGTTATTATAAGTTTCATCAAGGAATGAATACTCGAAAGGATAATCCGGATTGAATTTATTCCAAATGTTTCTAATTTCATTAATTGTTCCCGCAACATCTCCAGGCTTTATTGAAATGTAAATTACGCCGAATAAATCCATTACATCATCTGAATAAGAACCGGCAATATTAAAAATTATAGGTTGTACGGTACCTCTTAAAGACTTGAATTTCGCATTATTAACAACACCGATTATATAGCCGTCTTTACCGTTTGCTTTAAAACGTGTACCAACCGGATTCTTCAATCCCATCTCTCTTACAGCTTCTTCATTTACTATAAAAGCGCTTGATGAATCGGTAGGATATTGTTGAGAAAAATCTCTCCCTGCAATTATTTTCAGATTTAAAGTTTTTATAAAATTATAATCAACATCGTCAATCTCGGAAATGAATTTTATATTCGGATCTTTCCCTTCCCACCAAGGGTTTGTATTGTTAACACTCTCCGTAGTAAGACAATTTTTTATTCCGACATTATTAATATCTGCCTGACTCAACAATTCATTTCTGAACGAAAGGTAATGAGCTCCTACATTTGCCTTAACAGGTAAACAAATTATATTGTCTTTTTTGAAACCAAGTTTTTGATTCCTCATAAAACTCAGTTGATCGGAAATAATGGTAGTAACAATTATTAAAAAGACCGCAGCAACAAATTGTGTAATTACCAATCCTCTGCGCAATCCGCCTGAGTGCGAGCTTATCCATTTGTTTCTAAAAGCCTGAATAGGTTTGAAATTGGAAAAGTATATTGCCGGAATTATGCCTGCTATTAATCCGGTTACCGCAATCAGTGATAAAAATCCAGCAATATGATAAAGATTGTTGAAAGACAGATGCAGATGTTTGCCAGTAAAATTATTAAAATAAGGAAGCGCCATTTCAGCAATTATTATTGAGAGAAGCGCTGCGATTGAAGACATGAAAACGCTTTCACCCAAAATTTGTTTTATCAAATTACCCCGGTTTGCACCGATTATTTTTAACATCCCTATACTTCTTGCGCGCGCAGTAGTATGGGCAGTTGAAAGATTTACAAAGTTTATGCAGCCGATAAGAAGAATAAGAAAAGCAATTATGGTGAAGATATAAACATATTTTCTGTCACCCTGTTTAACAGTACCTCCACTGATATCCGAATTAA
>CAZRIQ010000160.1:0-5881 GCA_964600175.1 uncultured Melioribacter sp.
TTTTACTCTTTTTCATGAAAAACATTCCTCGTTTTCAAGAAATGTCTCTAATTAAATTAAAAAATACAAAGAAGTATGAATTTCTGTAACCCCTGTGTTGCTTAAAAAATTAATGTGGATCAATTATATTATTAAACGTGCGATTTAGGTGCAAAATCAGACTGCTCAAAGGGTAATTGGGTAACAACGATCACTCATTTAATTCTTTTTTGCAAACGTCCATACTGTTCTTGCAATATTATGAATTTCATTCATGCCGCACTAAAAATTTGTAGATTCTATTACTTAAAAAAATTCCCGCTGGAAAAACAAGCGGGAATTATAGGAAGATTAATTCTCAGACAAAATTATTTCACTTTAAATCCATGCTTAACAAGATTTTCCTTTGCCTGACTAACCGTTACCTCTTTTAATTTCATTCCACAAATTGGGCATGTCCCAGGCTTATCCGAAATTACATTCCAGTCCATCATATCCTGGTAAACTTCTCCGTCTTTATTTTTATCAATCATTTTTAAATTGATCACGCCAGTATGAATCATTGGATTTTTCTTCATCTTTGATTTCTTACCGTTCATCATGTTGTTATGATTCATCATGCCGCTATTGTTCATCATTTTGTGGTTCATCATTTTAGATGAATCCATATGATGCCATTTGGAAGAATCTTTCATCATATGAGGATAGTTTGAATCTCCCATCATACCGTTGTTCATCATGTGGTGATATGTTGAGTCACTGCGCATGTGATGCATCATATGTTGATGCGTTGTGTCTTTTGTTGCCTGGGCATAATTCATTTGAGCCGCAAGAAACAGCACAATGAAAATTCCCAAAGCAACCTTTATTGTGTATTTCATTTTGTTACTCCCTTCGATTATTATATTATAATTTATTTAATTCGCCGGTTCTTATTTTTATCGACTTTTCAATATTGGAGATGAAAACCATACCGTCGCCATGCTGACCGGTTTTGCCAAACTTTTCAATAATGCCAGAAAGTCGATCCGCGTCACCGTTATCACATATTATTTCAAGTTTTACTACCCGTGAATATTTTTCAACAAATTCTATTGAGTAGCTGAATGACTTTTCATCCGCCCAATCGCCGAGTGCATAGACATCAATTACCGTCATTCCTTTAACACCCGACTCTTCAAGCTTTTGAATCACAAGATCAACTTTCTCTCTCCTGATATACGCTTTTATTTCTTTCATTTTAATTTGTTCCTAAATTATTTTGTTCAATTAACTTTTTGACCTCTTTCTTCTTTACAAGATAGAAAATCGCCGGAAAAACGGTTAATTCCATGATGAGACTTGTAAAAATTCCGCCGAACATTGGAGCAGCAATTCTTTTCATTACATCGCTGCCGGTTGCCGAGCCGATGATAATTGGAAACAAACCCAACAGAAGTGCCATAACTGCCATCATCTTAGGACGAATTCTTTTAACTGCACCTTCAAAGATTGCTTCTTTCAAATCATCAAATGACTTTAACAAGCTGCCGTTTTTAAATCTCTCGTAAGCAATATCGAGATACAACAGCATGACAACACCGGTTTCGGCACTTACACCAAGCAAGGCGATAATACCAACCCATACCGCTACACTCGTGTTGAATCCGGCAAGGTACAAATACCAGATTGCGCCGACAGCGGAAAAAGGAAGTGCCAAAACAATTATTGCCGTTTTTACCAGCGACCTTGTGTTCATGTATAACAGGAAGATTACTATGAATATCGTAATGGGAATTACTAGTGCAAGGTGTTTGCTCGCTCTTTCCATATATTCGAACTGACCGCTCCACACAAGCGAATAGCCGGCAGGTAATTTTATTTTTTCGGAAACTACTTTTTGAGCATTCTTTACATAGGTTCCAACATCGATATCTTTTATGTCCACATAAACCCAAGTATTGGGACGCGCATCTTCGGATTTGATCATCGGCGGTCCCTTTTTAACTTCTAGTTCGGCAAGTTCTCCCAAAGGTACGTTCGAACCGGCAGGAGTAGGAACCAGGACTCTTCTAAGCGCATCAAAATTTTCCCTGTAATCTCTTTGATACCTTAGATTGACCGGGTATCGCTCCAAACCCTCAACCGTCTTCGTAATGTTCATTCCGCCGATTGCCGACATAATAACATCTTGGACATCCTGCACACTCAATCCGTAGCGCGCTATTGCATCCCTATTTATTTGGAAATCAACGTAGTTACCACCAACAGATCTCTCGGCATAAGCCGATCTTGTGCCTGGAACAGTTTTCATAACTTCTTCAACTTCTTTCCCGAGTTTTTGAAGAACATTCAAATCGGGTCCGGCAATTTTAATTCCTACCGGGGTTTTAATTCCTGTTGAAAGCATATCGATCCTTGTTTTGATCGGCATAGTCCATGCATTCGTTAAGCCCGGAATTTTTATAGCTGCGTCCATCGCATCGACTAATTTTTTCGGCGTCATTCCTTCCGGCCATTCGCTTTCAGGCTTTAGTTGAATCGTTGTTTCAATCATCGAAAGGGGTGCCGGATCTGTCGCCGTTTGTGCTCTACCGATTTTACCAAATACACTTTTAACTTCGGGAAACGACTTTATAATTTTATCCGTTTGCTGCAACAGTTCCTTGGCTTTGGTAATAGATATACCAGGTAAAGTCGTCGGCATGTAAAGCAAGTCTCCTTCATATAAGGGAGGCATGAATTCAGAACCTAACTTTGAAAAAGGTATAAATGTAATTAGAACGATAACTACTGCGGCAATTATCACCGACCATTTCCACTTCAACACAAAATCTACAACCGGGTGATAAATCCTTATGAGAAATCTAGTAATAGGATTTTCTTCTTCCTTTTTCATTCTCCCGCGTACAAAATAACCAAGCAGTACCGGAACAATTGTAACAGCTAAAATTGCTGCTGCTGCCATAGAATAGGTTTTCGTGAAAGCAAGAGGTTTGAATAATCGACCTTCCTGCTGTTCCAAAGTAAAAACCGGAAGAAATGAAATCGTAATTATCAACAATGAATAAAATATTGATGGTCCCACTTCTTTCGACGCTTCCAAAATTAGCTGCCAATGCGGTCGTCTTTTATCCGGCGGTTTATCATGCTCAGCAGCAAGATGGGCGTGTGTATTTTCCACCATTATTATCGATGCATCCACCATAGCTCCTATTGCGATTGCAATACCTCCCAAAGACATTATGTTTGCATTAATTCCCTGCATTTTCATTATTAGAAACGAAGCAAGCACCGCCGTCGGCAAAGTAAAAATCGCAACCAGAGAACTTCTGATATGCAGAAGGAAAGCAATAATAATAAGTGCAACGATCAAACTTTCTTCGGCAAGTTTATCGGTAAGATTATCTATCGCTTTGTTGATTAAAGTCGACCGGTCGTAAGACGTAATAATTTGTACATCAGGAGGGAGCGACTTTTTCAGTTCTGCCAAACGCGCTTTAACTCTATTGATTACTGCAAGTGCGTTCTCACCGTAGCGCATTACAATTATACCGCCTACTGTTTCTCCCTGCCCGTTCCAATCGGCAAGTCCGCGCCGGAGTTCCGGACCAATGTTAATATCGGCAACATCTTTAAGATAAATCGGTGTTCCGGTTTTGGATGAAACTCCAATTGCTACATGACGCAGATCGTCTACACTTTTAATGTATCCTAGACCTCTCACCATAAATTCCATCTCGCCCATTTCAAGCAGTCTGCCGCCGACATCATTGTTGCTCTGCTTGATTGCCATTTTAATTTTTTGCAGCGGTATACCGTAGTAAGCAAGTTTTGTGGGATCGACATTTACCTGGTACTGTTTAACAAAACCGCCGACGCTCGCAACTTCCGCAACGCCGGGAATTGAAGACAATTCGTATTTCAGAAAATAATCCTGGTATGAACGCAACTCTTGAAGATCTCTTTTATCAGATTGTAAAACATACTGGTAAACCCAGCCCAAACCCGTAGCGTCAGGACCAAGCTGAGGTGTTACTCCTTCGGGAAGGTCACTCCTTAATGAACTTAAATATTCCAGCACGCGGCTTCTTGCCCAATAAATGTCCGTACCGTCTTCAAAGATTATATAGACCATTGAGAATCCGAAGAAAGAATAACCTCTTACAACTTTAGCATAAGGGACAGAAAGCATTTTTGTCGTTAGAGGATATGTAACCTGGTCTTCTACAATTCTCGGTCCCTGTCCAGGGTATTCCGTGTATATGATAACCTGGACATCACTTAAATCCGGGATGGCATCTACAGATGTATTCAGTACCGCCCAAATGCCTCCGCCGATTAATGCGATTGTCAAAGCTATTACAATAAATTTATTATTGATTGACCACTCGATTAATTTCGATATCAAATTTTCTTTGTTAGCTGTTCCGCTTACCATTTAAAACTCCTGTTCTATTATTTAGCTTTTCGACCTCACCCCTCCCCCCTCTCCTAATTTAGGAGAGGGGATGGCGTGCTTTTTAAAGTCCTCTCCTTTATAAGGAGAGGATTTAGGTGAGGTTATTTCACCTTAAACCCGTGTTTCATCAAATTTTCCTTTGCCTTCGCAATAGTAAATTCTCTCAAAGTCATTCCGCAAATCGGGCAGGTTCCCGGCTTATCGGAAATTACATTCCAATCCATAACATCTTGAAAAACTTTCCCGTCTTTATTCTTATCAATCGATTTAACATCAATAGGTTCTTTTCTAATTAAAGATGATGAAACAGTTTTTTCTTCCTTCGGCTTTTCCATATTCATGTTTCTCATACTATCTTGTTTCGTAGTATCCATGCTTGAAGAAGTCTGCATCTGACCGACAGCTGAGCGCAGATTGCTTTCGGAATCAATTAAGAACTGAGCCGAAGTAACTATTTTACTTCCGGCGGTCAATCCGCTCAACACCTGGTAATAGCCGTCGGAATAATCTCCAAGTACAACATCCTGCGGTTTAAATTTGCCATCGCCTAAAGCAACGATGACTATATTTTTCGTTCCGCTTCGTATAACGGCATTCTCGGGAACAACAGGATAGTCGCCGAGGTTTTTCCCTTCGATCTCTACGTTTGCAAACATCGCGGGTTTTAAATTTCCCTTAGCGTTGTTTATATCAATCCGGATTTTCGCCGTTCTCGCTTTCGGATCGATGGTTGGATAAATAAAAGATATCCTCCCTTCGAAAGTTTTTCCCGGCAAAAAATTATATTTGATTAACGCTTTTGAACCGAAATCAATTTTATTTAGTTCATATTCGTATATATCGGCAGTTAACCAGAGGTTGGAAAGATCAGAAATATGAAGAAGCGGCGTACCAGCCATTATCTTTTGACCTTCCACAACATTTTTTTCAATTACCGTTCCGGCTTTTTGCGCATAAAGAGTGATGTCCGTTTTAACTTCCTTGGTTTCTTTTAATCTATTTATTTCTGCATCCGGAATTTCCAACAGTTCCAATTTTCGAATTGCATTTTTCAACAATTCATTCCCGCTTGATGCAACTTCATTAATACCTGAATTCTTAACCGAAGACTGATAAGAAAGTGCCGTCAACAATTCTTGTTCTGCCGCAACAAGTTCCGGTGAATAAATGTCCATCAATCTTTCGCCTTTCTTCACAACCTGACCGGTATAGTTGACGTATAACTTTTCTACCCAGCCGTTTACACGTGTGGTAACAATATATTCTCTCTGTTCATCTGTTGTTAAAATTCCGTTTGTAATAACCCGGCTTGAAAGACTTTTCTTCTCAACTACGGCAGTTTTAAGGTTCATGTTCTGTTCAACTGCAGGATCAATTTTCACAACTCCTTCTGCTCCGCCGGCGTCGTCATAAACCGGAACGAGATCCATTCCCATTTTTGATTTGCCGGGATGGTCATAT
>CAZRIQ010000161.1:0-5859 GCA_964600175.1 uncultured Melioribacter sp.
ATCAATCGTTAGAAAAAATGATTGAGGAATATAGAACGCTGGCAAAAAAAGATACTAGCAAAACGCAGTAAAATATAACCGACAACATAACAAGAAACTTCGATTACAAAATGAAAATACTTGTAAATGCACTGAGCGGAATAGGCGATGCTTTAATGTTTACACCGGCACTTGTAAAACTAAAGGAGGAACTCCCGGATTCACAAGTCGATGCTCTTGTTATGTACGGTGCGGTAAAAGATTTGTATGAAGGATTAGATGAGATTAACTCGATTAACTACCATGATTTTATAAATTCGTCATATATCTCTTCGCTTAAGGTTGTATTAACCCTTCGCAAAAAATACGATGTGTCGATCAATGTTTATCCATCCAACCGTAAAGAATATAATCTGATCAATTTTCTTTTGGGAAGCAAAAAACGTGCTGGCGTAAGATACCTGCGCAAAGATTTTATCAATCTCGGTTTTCTAAACAATGTGTCTGTTATTGAAAATGACTCGCTCCACAACGTAGAAGAAAATATGAACCTTGTTTCAAAAATTCTGAACAAGGAATTAACAGACATCCCGTCATTAAAATTAATTTTGAAAAATAAAGAATTGGATACTGCGAAAGAGTTCTTCGAACAGAACGGTATTAAAGAAAATTCAGTCGTTATTGGGTTTCACCCCGGATGCTCGCCGTTGAAAAATCACACAAAAAGAAGATGGGAACCAGAAAAATTTGCTGCGCTCGCAAAAGAACTTATAAAAAAACATGATGCCACGGTTTTAATCTTCGGCGGACAGGAAGAAGACAAACTGAAAAGTGAAGTTGTCGGACTTACTCAATCAAAAAACGCAATGAACGTTTCGACAAAAGGTTTATTAGAAACAGCAGCAGTTATGAAAAGATGCAACGTGTTCGTATCTAATGACTCAAGCTTGATGCACATTGCGGCGGCTCTGCATCTTAAAACGGTTGCTGTTATCGGGCCAACCAACACAAATTATATTCATCCGTGGCAGACAGAACATAAAATCGTTTCGTTAAAACTCGAATGTTCTCCGTGCTTTTATTACTCACCCAAACCGCTGACATGTAAACGGACAGACGTCAAATTCAAATGCATAAAAGAATTAGATGTGAAACCGGTTTTAAATGCTGTAGAATCTTTTATAAGTAAAACAACGTGATTATTTCAGAGAAGAAATTATATAGTCGGCACATTTATCGATGTTGATAAATGGTTTTATAAGGTTTGTACGTCTCTGTTCCAATTGAATTTGCTTCTCCATTATTTTAGCGATGTCATGCCACATATTTCCGTGACAAGCGAACGGTTTGGGACTCAGAAGGTTTTTATTCATGTATTCCCAAACCAATGAAAGTTCTAATAGTGTACCGGTTCCGCCCTGTAAAACAATGTATGCATCACCCAAGTCAATAAGCTTGGTAAGTCTTTCAAACAAAGAATTAGTTTGAATCTTTTTTGTTAGGTATTGGCTGGGAGCGGCGTGATAAATTTTTACTGTAACGCCGATGGCTTCAACGTTTGTTTCGGAAGCTCCTTTGGAAACTGCATCCATTATTCCCTGGAAGCCGCCCGAACATACATTTAGCCCTGCAAGTCCAAGTCTTTTACCAAGAGTATAAGCAGTCGTATATTCTTCTTCTCCTTGTCGGGGACGTGAACTTCCTAAAATCGTAACAGTTTTTGACATTATAGTTTAGACAGATCCGGTTTGCCTGCTTTCTCCCATGCTTGATGAATCAACGAAGCCAGAGTTCTTGCAGAGTTATTAAATTGTTCAATAGTTATATATCGAGTTCTATTCCAAAGTATATTATAATATTCATCGCCGAATTTTGCCTTCCCGTTTTTGAAAGCCGTTTTATCCGCAGATAAAATTATATCCACCAATGTGTTGGAATCATTAATATATCCGAAAATATATTTGCGAACGTTTTGTATCGGCATTAAAGGTACAAAATCCATTCGTGATTCTATCGTACTAAGATTTCTGTCAATCATTTCGATTTCATACCTAAAGTGAACTCCCTTTTGACCGGTCAACTGCCCGTTATAATTCACGGTTGTATGCAAAGGTTGGTAACCGTCCCCAACGTAATGTGCCAGGTCGGAAGCGTAAAGAACGATCTTATCTTTATCTCCGCTCTTAAAAGCATCGATCAATTTGTTGTAAGTATTCACCGTTGCCCATGGAAGCAATCCTTCTTTCTCAACAATGCTGTCGCCGTAAATTTTTATTAATTCATTTTTATCTTCCGGCATTCTACCTTCCATAAACTCCTGGTAGTAATCGATATCGATAAAGTGTTTGGGTCCCTCTGTAGGATCTTCCTTTTTCCGGTAATCCGGATCGACGCAATGTTCTACAATTAAATCCTTTATCGATTGAGAGAGATTCATTTCAAGAGGTAACAAATTCATTGCATGCTGCGTAATTGCTTTATGCCCTTTATCTCCCCACCCGAAAAGAACAAGGTAAGGAAAAAGCGAGAGTACGAATAATAGTTTTATCTTTTTCATGATTTTACTGACCTGTTAATTGAACAATAACATTTCTTTTTCTCGGCCTGTGGTCGAAATCAATAAGAATGATTTGCTGCCATGTACCAAGGAACAATTCTCCATTGTTGAACGGAACCGTAAAAGAACCTCCCTGCAGCGATGCTCTTACATGCGAAAAGCCGTTGTTGTCGTGCCATGTCTCATCATGATGATACCGTTCCTTAGAAGGAATAATTTTCTCGAAAAACTCAGGGTAGTCTTTTAATAATCCGGGTTCATATTCAATTGTTGTAATACCTGCAGTAGAACCCGGTACGAAAACCAATGCACTTCCTTCTCTCATCCCGGACTCTCTAAGCTTCGCTTGCACATTGCCGGTGATATCGATTAAATCCGTGTTCCCTTTTGTATCAACAGTGAAAGAATGTGTGGCGATTTTCATTTTCGCTCTAATTTATTTGTCAAAAGTTATCAAAACGTTAAAGTAATAACAAGAACAGAAGAATTTATGACTTCAAGTTCGAAACTGAACCCTAATTTTAATAAATTTGCCGCACCAATTATCAAACAAAAAGGGTGTTTATGCTTGCTAGAGATTATATCGAACTGGAAGAAAACTACGGTGCTCACAATTATCATCCGCTGGATGTTGTAATAGATCGTGCAGAAGGAGTTTGGGTTTACGATGTTGAAGGCAACAAGTATTTAGATTGTCTTGCAGCTTACTCCGCAGTTAACCAAGGGCATTGCCACCCAAGAATAGTAAAAGCATTGAAAGATCAGTCTGATAAAGTGACGTTGACATCCCGGGCATTTAGAAACAGTCAACTCCCTCTTTTATATAAAGAACTCAGCAAATTAACCGGTTATGAAATTTCGCTGCCGATGAACTCCGGAGCCGAAGCTGTTGAAACAGCATTAAAAGCAGCGAGAAAATGGGGATACAAAGTCAAAGGTGTTAAAGAACAAAACGCGGAAATTATAACGTGTAAGAACAACTTTGCCGGAAGAACAATTACAATAGTAAGTTTCTCAAGCGACGAACAATATCGCAATGGGTTCGGTCCGTTCACACCGGGTTTCAAAGTTGTTGAATACGGCAACGCAAAAGCAGTTGAAGAAGCTGTAACTCCTAACACCGTAGCTTTTCTGGTCGAATCGATACAGGGTGAAGGAGGTGTTATTATTCCGCCGGAAGGTTATTTGAAAGCTTGCGCAGAAATTTGTAAGAAGAACAACGTGCTTTTAATGACCGACGAAATCCAATGCGGACTCGGCAGGAGCGGAAAACTATTCGCATTCGAATATGAAGACATAAAACCCGATGTGGTTATAATCGGCAAAGCTTTATCGGGTGGATGTTACCCTGTATCTGCTGTTCTTTCAAACAAGGAAATACTCGGAGTCTTCAAACCGGGAGATCACGGTTCTACTTTTGGAGGAAATCCCCTTGGCGCTGCAGTTGCAAGAGAATCGTTAAAAGTTTTGGTTGAAGAAAAACTGGCAGAAAAATCGTTCGAGCTCGGGAATTATTTTATTGGTGAATTAAAAAAGATTCAGTCACCGCATATAAAAGAAGTAAGGGGAAAAGGATTATTCATCGGCGTTGAATTAAAACGAGATGCCGGCGGAGCCAGAAGATTTTGTGAAGCACTTGCAAAACGCGGAATCTTATGTAAAGAAACACATGAAGATGTAATACGGTTTGCACCGCCACTTGTAATAACCAAAGAAGAAATCGATTGGGCTCTGGTACATATCAAAGAAGTTTTGGCTATGAATTAGAACTAGTACGGGCTTACTTCACTTTAAGAGTTGTTTACCTTCTGGCGTTCAGCCACTGATCGATTGTAATCTTCAAAAAGTGAATATTAATTGGTTTGGCAATATAGTCGTCCATTCCGGCTGCGAGACATTTTTCCCTATCTTTCATACTTGAATGTGCCGTAACAGCAATGATAGGAATTTTTGCATGGGAACCATCCATGACTCTAATTTTCTTTGTTGCGGAAATACCGTCCATATCCGTCATTTCGACATCCATCAACACTAAATCAAACATCCCGGATTTTATTGATTCAATAGCTTCGTTTCCGGTAGCTACGGCATCAACATCATAGCCAACTTCGCGTAAAATTTTCAACTCAAGATTTTGGCTAATCGGATTATCCTCAACGAGCAATAATCGTTTTCTGGATGCGTCGGGCTCAACAACTTTGCTTATTTCCTTGTTCAGCTTTTGTTCTAAGTCCTCAAAAGCTGCTTCTTGTTCATGTGTTTGTTCTTTGGCATACTCGCCGGGAATCTTCATTTTAACGGTAAAAGAGAACTTACTGCCGACGCCAATCTTACTATCGACCATAATTTCACCGCCCATCAGCTTTACAAACTCTTTGCTGATTACAAGTCCAAGACCTGTTCCCTCTTTTGATGTTCTTTTACTTTTGACCTGTGTGTACGGTTCGAATAATAACGCCAGTTTATCCGACGGGATTCCAACGCCGGTATCGGTAACGGAAATCCATATTTCCATCACACCTTGATTCTTTAGTTTGACCCCTGCTTCGATTTCTATTTTACCTTCATCCGTGAATTTAATGGCATTGCTCAATAGATTTATAACGATCTGTCTGAACCTTGTTGAATCGCCGATTAGAACTTTGGGTATTTCCGGAGAGACTTTTTGTTCCAACAATAAACCCTTGGATTTTGCTTTTTGAGCGAGCATCGATATTGCTTTATGTATTTCGGGTCTAAACTCGAATTCTTCTTCGTTCAATTCCATTTTACCGGCTTCAACTTTCGATAGGTCGAGTATATTATTGATAATATCCAGAAGGGATTCCGCGGCGGTTCTTGCATCACTGGCAAAATTTTTCAACTCTTCCTTGCTCTCAAACAAATCGTTTTCTATAAGTGTAAGAAAACCCATTACAGAGTTCATAGGAGTTCTTACTTCATGACTCATGTTTGCAAGGAATTTAGTTTTGAAACTGCTTTCCTGATTCGCTCTCCTTGCCGCAATATCCGACTTTAATTTTTCCTGCCGGAGTGCTTCGAGCGCTTTTTGTTTTTCGTTTTCAGCCACTACCTGTTGGGTTATATCCTGAACACTTCCTTCATAAAAAATGGGTTTATCGTCTTCGTCATCATTAATTCTTGCATTAATTCTTACAACGATTTCTATCCCGTCTTTCTTTTTAAATGTAACCCGAAAATTTTTGATCTTTCCTTGTTTCTCCAAGAGTTTAGTAAAAAAGTCCCATTCGGATTCTTTCCGGAAAACATTATCCTTAAAGTTTATCTTCCTTAATTCGTCTTCATTTGAATGACCAAGCATT
>CAZRIQ010000162.1:0-1698 GCA_964600175.1 uncultured Melioribacter sp.
TTTGGAAACTCGTTGTGTAGCGGAAATCAACCCTCAACTATTTGCGGGATGCAATATCAAATCAAGGATGATTTAACAGAAATCGAGGTGCAATGAAAGGGGCTTGACAATGTCAATACCTAAAGGATTTATAGATGAATATTTGAAAGATGCTGAAAGTTGTATATTTTTTGGTGTTCCCATCCAAGAATTAACAAGGGATGAGCTTATAGCTTGTGCTATTGCTGGATGGAAAAAAGAATCAGAGGAAAGGTTTACGAAAAGAAAATTTCCTCTCCGTTTTCAAATTAAGACCGGATGAAAAATGAAAAAATTATTTGTTGTGATTTTATTGCTGTCCACATCCACCGTAATAAATGCGCAGGTCGATTTGACATTCGGTATGGGTCTTGATTTCAATGCAGTTCCGTCTTATAGAGATTACGTTAATGAAAATTTTGCACCCACCGGTAATCAAGTTTCTACATTTAAGAGTTCGGTCATGTTCTCCGGTGAAGCCGATTATAGTTTAACGCAAAAATTTCAACTTGGTCTCGAGTATAATTTGCTTTTGGATTCTTACACTACCCCAGTCGGTGCTGCCGGTATTTACGAAATCTCTTATGTGCTGCATAGACCGTCTGCTGTCGGCTATTATGTTATTGCCGGAGAGGGATACAAGTTCAAGTTCGGTGGCGGTCTTGGAGTAAGATTTGCACGTCTTACGGAAAAAATAATTTTACAAACGAATTATAGTTCTACGGGTTTTGGAGTCTTGATAAAAGCCGAAGGACATACAGCATTAAGTAATAATTTTTATGCAGTGGTTGGTGTGGAACTGAGATACGATTTATCCGGCGAGCCGTCAAATTCCGGTTCAAAGATTTACAATAACATATCGAAAGAAAATCTGAGTCTTAATTCTTTATCTGTTGGAATTAAGTTGGGGGTCTCATTTTCACTTTAAAAAATAAGTACTGATTTTTTAAATGTGTCGTCTAAATATCAGTTTATAACAACAAAGGAGTAACTTGAATATAATTGAATCAATCTTTCTCGGCATAATTCAAGGGCTTACCGAATTTCTACCTATCAGCAGCACCGGGCATCTTACAGTTGCCGGCAAATTAATGAATCTGGTTTCCGAATCGCATCCTGAAAGGTGGACTTCGTTTATTGCAGTTATTCAACTAGGAACAATGCTTGCGGTATTTATTTATTTTTGGAAAGATTTGATTGCAATAATCGGGGACTTTCTAAAACAAAATATAATTGAGCGAAAAAAATTTTCTCAGCAGAATACAAATTCGAAGCTGGGCTGGTATCTTATAATCGGTACAATCCCGGTTGTTGTTATTGGGCTTGGTTTTAAGGATGTGATTGAAGGCGCATTCACAAAAAATTTATATGTAATTGCATTCAGTTTGATTGCACTTGCAATAATTTTGGCAGTTGCGGAAAAAACCGGTATTTTCAAAAAGGAACTGGACAAAGTAAAATGGTACGATGCATTGATCGTTGGTATTGCACAATGTTTCGCTTTGATTCCCGGCTCATCAAGGTCCGGTACCACAATCACTGCCGGGTTATTTCTCGGTTTTAAAAGAGAAACGGCAGCAAGATTTTCATTCTTGCTTAGCTTGCCCGCTGTGCTTGCAAGCGGCTTATTAGAGTTTTACGAGTCGTTGAAATTTATTGATTATTCACTTTCGATAGATA
>CAZRIQ010000162.1:1708-5848 GCA_964600175.1 uncultured Melioribacter sp.
CATCTGCGATTGTGGGTTATCTTTCTATTGAATTTCTTTTGAGATACCTGCGAAAACATTCTACTTTTGTTTTTGTGTATTACAGAATTGCACTCGGCATTTTAATCTTAATTTTACTTTCTTCAGGTATTATAATTTCTTAGGAGTCAAAATGAGAGTTGTAAAATATTTGATGTTTATCCTGCTTCTTTTTACTATAGCGTGTAGCAGAGTTACAAAACAATCTGAACAGAAAACCAATCAACAAACTATTCATAAAACGGGAGACAAATTGGACGAATTAATGGATATAAAAAACGGTGAGAAACTTGTTGCAACTATTAACACAAATATAGGCAGCTTTGAAATAGAACTTTATGCAAAGTTAACACCTGTTACTGTTAAAAATTTTGTCGGGCTTACGCTTAAAGGATATTATGATGGCGTAACTTTTCATAGGGTTATTAAAGACTTTATGATTCAAGGGGGTGATCCGACGGGAACCGGTACCAGTGGCGAAAGTATTTACGGGGGAGAATTCCAGGATGAACTCAATGCTTCGCTTATGTTTGACTCGCCCGGCATTATTGCAATGGCTAACCGTGGACCGAATACAAATACAAGTCAATTTTTTATTACGGTTGTTCCCACGCCTTGGCTTAACGGTAAACACACAATTTTCGGAAAAGTTATAGGCGGTATGGATGTTGTAAACACTATTAGTAATGTTAAAACCGGTCAGATGGATAAACCTATTGATCCAGTTGTAATGGAAAAAGTGACGGTCGAAAAAAAATAAATTTTGATGATGAAGAATAATGAATTCTTTACATCACGCTGGGGATTGATCTTATCTGTTATCGGTATTGCAGTCGGCACCGGGAACATTTGGAGATTTTCTAGGATTGTCGCTCAGAATGGTGGGGGCTCATTTCTAATACCTTGGGTAATTTTCCTGCTCATCTGGTCGGTTCCGTTGATCATCGCCGAGTTTGCGATAGGGAAATTTGCGCGGCTTGGACCCGTAGGAGCTTTGGCAAAAACTGCCGGTAAAAAATTTGCATGGATGGGCGGCTTTGTTGCTTTCGTTTCGATGGCAATAATGTTCTACTATTCCGTTGTAACAGGCTGGTGCATCAAATATTTGATCTCTGCCGCTTCCGGGAATTTATTCAATGTTACTGATCAAATGAGTTATTGGAACAGTTTCTCCTCGAGTTATCAGCCTGCTTTTTTCCATTTTATAGCGATGGCAATCGGTTCGTTTGTAGTTTACTTTGGAATCGTGAAGGGCATCGAAAGAACGAGTAAATTTTTAGTCGTTTCCCTACTTATTATTCTTGTAATTTTATTGGGAAGAGCGCTGACTCTTCCAAATTCGATTGAAGGAATAAAATACTTTTTCACTCCGCAGCTCAGTTATATTCTTGATTATAAAGTTTGGTTAAACGCTTTAACTCAAAATGCGTGGGATACCGGTGCAGGCTGGGGATTAATTTTAACTTATGCAGTATACATGAGGCAAAAAGAAGATGTACCGTTAAACGCCGCGCTGATCGGTTTCGGAAATAATTCAGTTTCTTTAATTGCGGGAATCATAATTTTCTCTACGGTGTTTGCACTAAGTTCGAGTGACGCGATAAGCCAGATTACACAATCGGGTCCGGCAAATACCGGCATTACTTTTATTTATCTACCTCTTTTATTTTCTAAGTTCTCAAATAGTTATTTTATTAATGTGGTTTTTGCATCGTTGTTTTTCCTCGCTCTTTCGTTTGCAGCAATGTCTTCGCTGATTTCGATGATAGAATTGTCAACTCGTACTCTAATAGATTTTGGACTGGTAAGGAAAAAAGCTATTGTTTTTGTGGGCGTTTTCGGATTTCTTCTCGGTTTGCCTTCGGCATTCAATATGAATGTATTTTTAAACCAGGACTGGGTTTGGGGTGTCGGATTATTGATTAGCGGAGCTTTTATTGCGTTCGCAATAAATAAATTTGGTGTCAACAAGTTTAGGAAAGAAGTGATTAACGGTCTCGGCAGTGATGTGAAGGTGGGAAGATGGTACAACGTTTTGATTCGATATCTGATTCCAATAGAAGCGATAGTACTGATTTTATGGTGGCTGATTTCATCGGTAACATGGGATGCAGAGTGGTGGAATCCCTTTCATGCCGAAAATGCCGGAACATGCATTTTCCAATGGGGAGTAATTTTAGCTTTCTTGATTTTCTTTAACAAAAAAATCGTCAAAAAAATTCCGGAACTGAATAATTGAAGTTAGAAACAATTATTACTTTAGTAGTTGTGTTAAGTATAGTATGGGGAGGATTTTCATTCTTCCTTTTCAAAGCTGTTAAACATGAGAATAAAAAAACGGGTTGAATTGATCTGATGGCAAAGCAAAAATTCCAGCAGATAAGTGAACTATCTAAATATTTGAAGAAGGATGAAATCCTTCCGGTTTATTTTCTCTGCGGTGACGATATTTACGCAATTAACAGTTCACTCGAGTCAATAATAAATGCCGTTCTACCGTTAACAACTTCCGAGTTTGATAAAGAAATTATAAGTGCCGATAAGGGAATCAACCTCGGACAAGTATTGGATATGGCATTAGCCTATCCTTTTGGTGATGGTAAGAAACTAATCGTATTAAAAAATTTTGAAAAGATAGCTGATAAGAAACTTTTAACCGATTATCTTGAGAAACCTCCAGAATTTACTGTTCTTGTTTTGGTGCAATATGATAAGATTCAGGAACCGGCTAAGGAACCTTTTACCACTTTGCTGAAAAACAATTTTATCTTCGAAGCGAAAAAACTTAACGAGGATGATCTTGTATCGTGGGTAGTCGAACAGGCAGGTAAATCAAAATTAAAAATAAACGATGAGAACGCCAGGACTCTTGTAGATATAGTCGGGACTGAAAAATCATTACTGGATATGCAATTAAAGAAAATATATGATTTCTTAGGCGAAGATAAAGAAGTAACATTGGACATTGTTCGGAATCTTGCATCTTATACAAAGGAGTTTTCAATTTTTGATTTGCAGGATGCACTTGGCAGCGGGAATAAAGCAAGGGCACTGGAAATCGGGTATAACCTGCTCGACCACGATAATGATATAGTTTATATATTGACAATGCTGACGAGGTTTATAAGCACAATTGCCCAGGCTACCGAAATGGTAAAACAGAATGTGAATGATAATGAAGCTGCCCGCAAGATTGGCGTCAGTTGGGCTTATTATGTTAACTGTAAGAAGTCGGGCTATTTCTTTTCCGATGCGAGACTTTTGAATGCATCGAGGGCACTTTTGGATGCCGATATATTGGTCAAAACGACGTCCACTGAACCCAAGACAATACTTGTAATCCTTTTTTCCAATATGATTCTTGAAAAATAACGCAAATTTAATGAATTGCGGGTTTGCATATAAGGCTATCATTAACTAAAATTATTTCGTTTTTGAAACATTTTAAAGAATGGATAGGTATAATTGAACAAAAATAAGCATCTTGAATCGCTAACAGACGAGGAACTGATTAAGGAATTTCAAGACAGCAATACTCTTGGTGCCTATGAAATTTTGGTCAAGCGTTATAAAGACCCGCTTATGAATTTTGTTTTTAGATTTGTTGGCGACCGTGATGTTTGCTCGGATATTGTTCAGGATACAATGATAAAGTTCTACCTGAACAAAGATTCGTATCGTTCTTTTGCAAAATTTTCAACCTGGATTTATACAATTGCAGGCAACCTAGCTAAAAATGAACTTAAGAGGCGACGGCGACGGGTGATCTATTCGTTGAGTAACGATGATGATGAAAAAAGTATTCAAGTAGAAGACAAATCATTTTTTGCTCCGGATAGGGCAGCGGATAGTGAAATTAAGGGTGAAATAATTCAAAAAGCATTGTTGAGAGTGAAGCCGGTTTACCGCGAGGTCGTAATTCTGCGTGACATCCAGGGATTATCCTATGAAGAGATTGCGGATATCAGCGGGTTGTCTATTGGAACGGTTAAATCAAGAATAAATAGGGGGAGAACGCATTTGCAAAAACTATTGGAAAATATCTATAAAGAGTAAGCCTATGAAACTAAAAAAATACAATGGTAGTGAATCGCAGTACAGCGACGTAATATCCAAACTAAA
>CAZRIQ010000163.1:0-5831 GCA_964600175.1 uncultured Melioribacter sp.
AAAAAAGCATAGAAGATTTTTTATCAAGTTCGAATATAGATAATGAAAACTGAATCTTATATCGATAGCAAAATCCTTTTTGTTTAGATAACTAATTTTCTAAAAAGGGAAATCTTCTTTGTAATCAATTTTCTGCTGTGGTTTTTCTTCTTTGGGTTTCTTTGCCTTTTGATGAACTTCATTCCCTTCTACATAAATTGATTTGTAAGGAAACGTCGGGCAGGCATATTCGCAAGCACCGCATCCGATACAATATTCATCTCTTACTTCAGGTGCGGTTAATTCCCCGTCTTTAATCATATGAACTGCTTTTGTTGGACAATGCTCGGCGCAGGCACCGCATTCTGTCTTCTGCGTATAAACAACACAGTTGTCTTTCACAAATTTTGCTTTGCCAAGCTGAGTCAGTTTTTTCTCTTCCAACGAAATAGACAGAATTGCGCCGGTAGGACAAACATCACTGCAAATTTTACAATCGTAATTACAGAAACCGGATTTGTTATCGAGATGCGGCTGCATAATTCCAAGAAAACCGTATTCCAGAAACGACGGCTGCAAAACCTGTGTGGGACAAGCGCTGACACATAAATTGCAAGCTGTACAATTTCCTGTGAAATGTTCAAGACTTACGGAACCTGGAGGCGAAACAGCATTTTTTCGCAGAATAGCTACCGTGTTCGGTTTATTTACCACTATTTTCTTTTGCGCAAAAGCAGGAAGTGCAAAGCTAAGCATATAACCGATAGAAGAAACAATAAAATCACGTTTGCTTAAATTGACTTTAACTTCCTCAAGATTTTTCCTTTTCCTATCTCCAAAACGGGATTTGAAATTAATCACTTCGGTTGGGCATGCATCCAAACAATTAAAACAAACAACGCATCGATCCATTTCAATTGTTTTGTTCTCACTGTCAATACATCCGGCTTTACACTTAATTTCACAATCCCCGCATTCCAAACATTCGTCTCTATCAATTTCGAAACGGAAAAAAGAATATTTTGACAAAATCCCAAGTAAAGTCCCGACAGGACAAACAGTATTGCAGTACAACCTGCCGTTTGTAAAAGATAGATAAACGACCAGCCCGAAAATTCCCAGGGAAATAAGAAATGGTGCCGGGTTAAAAGCTTTCAGCTCCACAGAATAGAAAAAGTACCAATCAAACTTTAATGAAATAAGAGCAGCTAAATTATTAATCAAGATCAATACGGGACGGAATAAGTTGGCAGTAATCTTTCCGAAACTGCTGTACGGATCAAGAAGGTTCAATGCAAGAACACTTCCAAATATCAATGATATAATTGAAACAGCCAATAAAGAATAGCGGAGCCATTTCAAGTTTTTGAGGTACTTGAACTTCTTCCGTTTAAAAAACTTTTTTGAGATGCGGGAAACAATATCTTGAAAAATTCCAAGCGGGCAAATTGATGAACAGTATATCCTTCCGAATAAAAGGGTTAGAATTAGAACCACGACAAACCCTGCTGCCGCAAAACTTAGAACGTGCATAACCTTCAACAAGGATGGAAAGAACTGTAAATAAGTAATTACATTAAAAATGTTGGAAGGTATAAGTCCGGTGAAATCCAAAAACAAAAGAGTTATCGGGATAAAAAAAACTACGGACAAAAAAATTCGGACTCTCCGCAAAACAACAGCTTTCATCGGGCTACAGAATAATGCGTTTTATTTTCAGAGAAGATAAATCTTTTCTTCCGATACCCATTTTATCTGCAATAGTTATATGCTTAACATCATCCGGATCCATTCCAAATAATTTTGCGGCGGCGGCATCCGCAGCAACTATATCGGTAGAAATAATCTGCGACTTAAGATTCACTAAGTCAGAAACGGAAATCCCGCGCGGACCATTGGTCTTCATCACAGAATATGCATCAACAATATTTAAATCCGGTTTTTTAAATCCGGCAAAGTCTGCAATACACTGATTTAAATCGTTTCTATGCCAGAACCCTCGATCCCAAATCGTTCCCATTAAATTTTTCATACTTATAGTAAGTCTCGTAGATTCGTGATTTTTCAATATCGGAACATTTATAAAAACATCACAGTCGAGGAGTACTTCATGAACTTTTGCACTTTTTAGAATTTCACCTTTGTCAATGTTTACTTCCTGATAATAACTTTCAGAATGAGCGGGAACAACTTTGGCACCTGCATCCTTTGCAGCATTTTCAATTCCGCTGTTAGAATAGCACCTCATCCAATTATCACATGTGTGATCAAAAACATATACTTCTTTTGCCCCGGCGTTATAACAGTGTTCCACTATCCGTTTGATTAATTTTGGATTTGAATCCGCTCCTCTCTCCGGGGAGGCATCCCATCCTATGTTAGGCTTAACAACAACTTTCTGATTCTTCTTCACAAAATTACTCATGCCGCCAAGAGTTTCTATTGCTTTATCAAACATTATCTCCGGCTCACCGCCTTTAACAGCAACAAGGTCGTAGTTTGGAAGTTGTTCATAAGATCTTCTTGCAAATAAATTCCCCGAGATTCCAGGAACGGTTAGGTAAGTTCCAACGGCCAAACCGGCTTGAACCGATTTCTTGAAAAAGTCACGTCTGTCCATTTTATACCTATAGTGATGTTAGTTGATAATTTTCAAAATCGTTTTTAAAAAGATATCAATATGTTATATTGCATTCAAGATATTTTAGAGTGCGAAACATTATTCTGAAATTCTGTTTTTAGACTTAAAGATAAGAGTTTTCGCACATTGTCTGGTTTAATCTTTGAAAGCAATATGAGTAATATTTATTCCAAGTTCGAATCTGAAATCCTTGTTCGTCCAGATGATATCGATATGAATAATCATGTTCACTATTCAAAGTATCTCGATTATCTGCTTACGGCAAGGTATGACCAGATGCAAAAAGATTACAAAGTACCCATGGAAGAATTTATGAAGCTCGGTTACTCATGGGTTGGTTCGACCGTGCACATTGATTACAAACGGGGACTTGTTTTGGGAGACACAGTGATTGTGAGAACACAAGTGGATTCGGTTAACGGTGCGCAAGTTAAAGTGAACTTTTGGATGCTGAGAAAGGAAACACAAAAAATTGCCGCCGAAGGCTGGGCACTCTATACACTCATCTCATCTAAAACCGGAAAACCTTCTAGAATACCAAAAGAAATTATTGAAAAGTATTCCATCTAACCCTTCCGAACAAAAGTAGAATAAGAATTAATTTTAAACTTCTTTGATATTTGTGCAGATGCTATCGGGAGTATCACGGTGATAAACGTAAGTAGGATATTCGACTTTTAGGATTTTATACTTCCTCTCTTGAAGTCTTTCAAAAAACTCGGAGTCATCGCTATAGGCAATATCTTTGAACCCGCCCATTTCCAGAAACAGTTTCTTCCTTGCAAAGAATGTACTTCCTACAACACATTCTGAAATGTGAATTTCCTTTGTCAAATCATTCTTATCCTTTACATACGGATGCCCGATGATTTCAACTCCGCCGTGAACAAAATCAACTTTGTTATTATTCTTAAAAACGTTCAGCCGCAACTCAATGTGGTTGGGTTTATATTCATCATCACTGCCGAGAAAAGTGACAAACTCACCTGCCGATGCTATTATTCCCGCATTTATTGCCAACGGTGTCCTGCGATTCATTTGTTTCAAATATCGTATGTTCTCATATTTCGATATATATTCTTCGACAGTTTCAAACGTGTTATCCGTACTTCCGTCGTCAACAACTATTAATTCCCAATCTTTTATTGTCTGATCGATAACCGATTTAATTGCTCTTTCGATAAGTGATGCCCTATTATATGTAGGCAATACTATCGAAACAACAGGTTCAAATGATTTATATATTTTCATCAATTACCCTTTTTGTATTAACGAAAACCTAACAGACTTTTATATTGTACCGTTTTTTAATTATTTTGCTCAACAAAAATACCGGATGTTATTTTGTGAATCCATCCATTTAAGAAAAAAATGAGCCATAGAATTCAAAAACAATATTTCGAAGCTTTAAAAAGATACGAAAGACATTTCGATAAAAAGGAATCCGAAGATTATAAAATGCTTCTCAAACGCCACAAAGACGATGAAGACCTCGATAAACTTTCTATGGAACGACTCGAGAAACTCTATATAAAATATCATGTAAACCGGGAGAAGAAAAATTTTGACAGTTTCTTCGAAAAACCTGAAGACACGCAATCATCCGATTGACTTATAAATCGATTTCCCAGGCAGAGAATGGACAATAAAAAACTTCACAAAATTATCGGCTTAATAGTTTTTGTTATTGCACTGCTTATTTACTTTTTAACGGTGCAGCCGTCGGTTTCACTTTGGGACTGTGGAGAGTTTATTGCATCTTCCTATTCGCTTCAAGTGCCGCATCCGCCGGGAACGCCTTTTTTCCTAATGGTCGGAAGACTCTTTTCGATGATTCCGTTTACCGGCAATATCGGTTTACGTGTAAATTCAATTTCCGTGCTTACAAGTGCATTTACGGTTCTCTTCCTCTACCTAATTGCCGTTAAGCTGATTGAGAACTACAAAACAAAACGACCCGAAAATTTATTCGATGCACTTTTCACTTACATCGCCGCAGCAATAGGAGCGTTGTCGTTTTGTTTCAGCGATACATTTTGGTTCAACGCAGTGGAAGCGGAGGTTTACGCCTCCTCAACATTCTTTATTGCTTTTGTTGTTTGGCTGATGGTAAAATGGGATGAGAAAGCTGAAGAAGCAGACAACGAAAAGTACCTACTATTCATAGCTTATTTGATAGGATTATCTACCGGTGTTCACTTAATGACTGTGCTCGCAATTGTACCGGTTGTAATGGTTGTTGTTTTCAGAAAATATGTTAACGACGATAACGTTTTAAAAAATACGGGTTCCATCTTTATAGGTCATGCACTGTTAATTTTGGCTATTGCCGCAATAATGTGGGCCTCTTATACGGATGCGGTTTCTCCTTCGACGGAGGAATTCAAAGCAACCGACTTGCAATTTATTCTGATGTTTGTGGGTGTTTCGGCTGTTTATATTATAGCTTTCCGAAAAAAAATATTCCAAAGAAATTCTTTCTACTTCCCAATACTCATCGGCGGAATTACGCTTGTTGCGGTTTACCCGGGACTTGTAAAGTATTTCCCAAAACTGATTTCTGCAATCGGCGGTAACAACCAAACATTAGATATTATTACATTCCTTGTTGTTGCAGGAGCTATCGTTTTAGGCATTTATTGGACAAAGAAAAACAACCGAACGACACTTAACCTAGTATTCAGATGTGCCTTGTTTGCAGTTATCGGTGTTACAACCTATGCAATGATAATCATTCGTGCAAACGAGGAACCGCCTATCAACATGAATGACGCAAAGAATTTCACCGAGCTCGAATCATATTTAAATAGAGATCAGTACGGCGACTTCCCGATCTTTAAGAGAAGATACTCGCCCGAAGCGGGTCAAAGAGCAATTTATACAAACTATTCAAGCGATCTGGATTTTCTTGTGCGATACCAAATTAATCACATGTTCAACAGATATCTTTTCTGGAATTATGTCGGAAGAGTTTCTACGGAAGAAGATGCGGGAGTTGACTGGACAGAATTATTCGGAATTCCGTTTTTCCTCGGTTTGTTCGGTTTGTTTTATCATTATAGGAAAGACTGGAAAATGGCGACTGTCTTCTGCACGAAAAGGTCGGGCGTGTATACCTTTGGCAGCCTCTCGTCCAGCATCTTCTCTATGGTCACCTTCACTTCAGCGCGGGCCTGCTGGCGCTTGCGCCAGTCCAGAACCAGCTTCTCAC
>CAZRIQ010000164.1:0-5777 GCA_964600175.1 uncultured Melioribacter sp.
ATAAGCGACTTACCAAAACCGAGAGAAATTGAAGAGATAATGAAAGATGAGGACTTTCTGGAACA
Source organism: uncultured Melioribacter sp. (assembly GCA_964600175.1). Lineage (GTDB taxonomy): Bacteria > Bacteroidota > Ignavibacteria > Ignavibacteriales > Melioribacteraceae > Pyranulibacter. Next base: position 66 of record CAZRIQ010000164.1, read on the forward strand.
AAAAAGAAAAATAATGATGAATGAAATTGAAGAAGAATTGGAAGCCGGAACCAAAGAGGAACCAGAGACTGAAAATGAAGATTCGGCTGAATAAATTTTTATCCGAGTGCGGTATTGCTTCCAGGAGAAAAGTTGAAGAGTTAATTAAAGAAGGCAGAATCGAATTAAATAATAAGATTGTAACAGAACTCGGTGTAAACGTTGATCCAGATGCGGATGTTGTTAAATTCGATGGAGAAAAACTAAGAAGGGAAAAGAAGGTTTACTACTTATTGTACAAGCCAAAAGGATTCGTAACTACTACGAGTGACGAAAAAAATAGAAGAACTGTTACGGAACTTATCAGAACCAACCACAGGATTTTCCCGATTGGAAGATTGGATTACGATACAACCGGTGTTTTATTATTAACGAACGACGGCGATTTTTCGAATTATCTTCTTCATCCTAAAAATAAAGTTATTCGCGAATATATTGCCTTTCTTGATAAACCATTAGATGAGAAAGATAAAAGCAGACTTTCAAAAGGAATATTTTTAGACAACAGAAAAAGCTTTTTTTTAGAAATTGAATTTTTAACAAAAAACAACAATAAGAAAGTTAGGGTAACAACTAACGAGGGCAGAAATCATTTTGTGAAAAGGATGTTTCATACACTTGGTTTTAACGTTGTGCAGTTAGAGAGAATCCGATTCGGCAATTTTGATTTAAGAGGATTAAAAATCGGGCAATATAGGCTACTGCCGGAATCCGAAATCAAAACATTTAAACCAAAGGTAAGCAGTGTTAAAAAGTAAAGCGATTCATACAACAATTATATTGATACTTATTTTAACCGGTCGAATCATAGCTCAGAAGGATTCGGTGTCTTTAAAAATTAAGCAGCCGCAAATAAACCAATTAAACGAATTAAGAGAACAACTTGATGACATATTCAGCGATCCTAATTTTAATAACGCTTATTGGGGAGTAGTTATTAAATCATTAAAGACTGGGGAAATAATCTACCGGAAGAATGCAGATAAATTGTTCTACCCGGCTTCCGATATGAAACTATTCACGACTTCTGCTGCGCTGCTTCTGCTTGGTTCAAAGTACAAATATGTTACACAAGTTCTAACCGACGGCGAAATAAAAGATTCTACTTTAGATGGAAACCTAATCATCGAGGGAAGCGGTGATCCCACACTCTCGAACCGTTTTTCGGGTGGAAGTTCTACAAAAATATTCGAGGATTGGGCGGACTCGCTTCGCGCGAAAGGAATAAGAAGAATTTCCGGGAATCTAATCGGCGACAATAGTTGTTTTGATGATGTAGGCTTAGGGAAAGGATGGGCATGGGACAATGAAGCTGATTGGTTTTCCGCACCTTCGTCAGCTCTCAGTTTTAATGATAACACCATAGCTATTATAATTAAACCGGCTGCCGTGAACTTCCCGGCTAAAATTGAAGTGGATCCGAATACAAGTTATGTGAGCGTCGCGTCAAAAGTAATAACTATGGACGAAAATAGTAAAACCGAAATAAGTGTCGAAAGACAGCATGGAAGCGAATTAATAACCGTTATGGGTCACATTAACGAAAATGATAGCGAATATGTATGCCATGTTGCAATCGACGACCCGGTTATGTTTACACTTACGGTTCTCAAAGAAACATTTCTAAAAAAAGGAATAACAATTAATGGATATCTGACCGGCATAAAAAAGTTCAACAAATATATTTCGCAGGATAATTTAGTTCCGCTGATTAAATATTATTCCGTTCCGCTTGATGATATTATCAAAGAAACGAACAAAAATAGTAATAATTTCTATGCAGAGCAGCTTCTTAAAACTATCGGTCTTGAGCTATATAATTACGGTACCACCGATAACGGTGTAAAAGCCTGCCGCGATCTTTTTAATAATATGGGCATCAATCCGGATAATATGGTTATGGCAGACGGTTCGGGACTATCAAGATTAAATTTGGTTACGCCAAGACAAATTGTGAACCTTCTTAGTTATATGTCCAAAACAAACGAGTTCGAAAAGTTTTACTCATCATTACCTGTTGCAGGAGTAGATGGAACAATGGTAAACCGTTTGAGAAAAACCAACGCAGAAAACAATGTAAGAGCTAAAGGCGGTTATAACATCGGGGCTTCGTCTTTATCAGGTTATCTTAAAACTGTTACCGGCGAGCCGTTTGTTTTTTCAATGATTGTAAATAACTATCTTGTACCGACTACGCTGGCGAATTATGTGCAGGATAATGTTTGTCTAAGACTTGTAAATTTTAATAGAAATTAATTCCCGGAGGAAAATTGGAGAACGTTAATCCGCAATTGGATTTAAACACATTAATCAAGAGAAGATTTGAAGAACTTGAAGAGTTGAACAAGAAAGGAGTACCAACATACGCATATAATTATGATGTCGATTCGTACTCCCAAACGATAAAAGATAATTATGATAATTACGAAAACAAGGATGTTAAAATTGCCGGAAGAATTATGGCGCTCCGAAGAATGGGGAAAGCATCTTTCGCGCATATTCAAGATAAAGAAGGAAGAATTCAAATCTATTTAAGAAAAGACGATATTGGAGATCAGTACGATGTTTTTAAACTTTTGGATATTGGAGATCTGATTGGTATAACCGGTTACGTATTTAAAACGAAGACTGGCGAAATTTCTGTTCATTCAAAATCGATGCAGCTCCTGGCAAAGTCAATCAGGCCGATTCCGATTGCTAAAGAAGCAACTGACGAAAGCGGCAACAAAGTTGTCTTCGATCAATTTGCCGATAAGGAATTGAGATACAGGCAAAGATATGTTGATTTGATTGTTAATCCGGAAGTAAAGAAAGTATTTCTATTGAGAGCAATGATAATTACCGAGATGAGGAAATTTCTTGATTCTAACGGATTAATTGAAGTTGAGACGCCGATTTTACAGCCCTTATACGGCGGTGCTGCTGCCAGGCCTTTTATTTCGCATCACAACACTCTCGATGTCGATCTCTATTTACGAATTGCAGATGAGTTGTACTTGAAAAGGTTAATTGTCGGTGGTTTCGACGGGGTATATGAGATATCGAAAGATTTCCGTAATGAGGGAATGGATAGAACTCACAATCCCGAATTTACTATGATGGAATTGTATGTTGCTTACAAAGACTATTTTTGGATGATGGAATTTGTTGAACAGATGATTGCTCATATTTGCAAAAATGTATTTGGAACAACTGAATTTGAAGTGGAAGGAAATAAGGTTGACTTCAAACCGCCGTGGAAACGTATCTCAATGGTTGAAGAGATACAAAAGATTAACGGCATAAACGTAATGACGGCTAACGAAAATGAATTAAAAAGTTATTTAAAGGATAACGGTTTTAAATTAGAAGGCAGTGAAAACAAAGGTAAGCTTATAGATGAAGTATTTGAAATTTCCGTTCAGCCGACGCTGATTCAACCGACTTATGTTATGGATTACCCTGTTGAAATTTCTCCATTAGCCAAGAAGCACCGTTCCAAAGAAGGATTAGTTGAACGTTTCGAAGGATTCGTTCTCGGCAGGGAATTGTGCAATGCTTTCAGCGAACTAAATGACCCGATCGATCAGAAGAACCGCTTTATTGATCAATCAAAAATGATAGAAGAAGGGGATGAAGAAGCACATCAAATAGATGAAGATTATGTACGTGCACTTGAATACGGTATGCCTCCGACTGCCGGATTGGGAGTTGGGATCGACAGGCTTGTAATGTTATTTACTAATCAATCTTCGATACGTGACGTAATTCTGTTTCCGCAGATGCGCCCGGAAAAGAAAAATTCTTAAGAAAGATACTGTGCATGAAGTTTGGCAATAAGACATACTTATATATTTTGTTACTTGTTGTGGGAGCCTATATTGGCTACCAGTTGAACGATTTCATCAACGAGGATCAAAACAATCAAGCAGCAAAGTTCAATGAGGTTCTACAGTATACGGACAAGTATTATGTTGACTCCGTAGACTCAAAAAAGTTGGTCGATGATGCGATTGAAGGGATGTTCGACAAACTTGACCCTCACACTGTTTATATCCCTCCAGAAGAACAAAAATTAAATGAAGAAGAGTTTAGAGGAAATTTCGATGGGATCGGTATAGAATTTCAAATAATAAACGATACAATTACGATTGTTTCACCGATTACCGGTGGTCCGAGCGAGTCAGTTGGAATTATTCCCGGTGATAAAATTGTTAAGATTGACGGCAAAAAATCCGTCGGTTTCAGCAGTGAAAAGGTGATCAACACGCTGAGAGGAGAAAAGGGCACTAAAGTAAAACTAACCGTCTTTAGATCTTCCAACAAGAAAATATTAGACTTTATTGTAACGAGAGACAGAATTGCTCTTAATTCCGTCGATGCCTCCTTCATGTATGACGACTCAACCGGTTATATTAGTTTCAACCGGTTTTCTGAGACAACTACGGATGAACTGAAAAAATCATTAAAAGACTTGTATGATAACGGGATGAAAAGACTAGTCCTGGATTTGAGAAATAATCCCGGCGGTTATTTGGAACAAGCTTACCAGGTAGCGGATTTCTTCATCAGCGACAAAAAATTAATTGTATATACTAAAGGAAGACTTAAAAGATTTGATGAAAAATTCCTTGCGGAGAAATCATTTCCTTATGAAAAAATTCCTTTGATCATTTTAGTTAATAGAGGAACTGCATCAGCGAGCGAAATTGTTTCCGGGGCAGTCCAGGATTGGGATAGAGGGTTGATAGTCGGCGAAACAACTTTCGGGAAAGGACTTGTTCAGCTGCCTTTTATATTACCGGATAGTTCGGCAGTCAGAATAACAGTTGCCCGCTATTATACACCGAGCGGAAGAGAAATCCAGAGAAATTACTCGAATAGACAGGAGTATTATGATGAAGTTCTTGATAGACAAGAAAAGGAATCAAATAATATAAATCATAATACTGAACGCGATTCGACTAAAAAAATTTACGAGACGATGCACGGACGGGAAATATTCGGAGGAGGCGGAATAACGCCGGATTATATAGTTGAACCAGAAAAAATATCTGATTTTTCGTTGCAATTGAGAAAGGCAAATGTTTATTATCAATTTGAAAGAAGTTATATGGATGAAAACGGCGATGCTATTAGAAATAAATACAAGAACGATCTAAATAAATTCTTGAAGGAATTCAAACTTTCTAACAATGATTTGAACAACTTTGCTGCTTTCTCCAAACGGCTCGATGTGAAATTCGATCAAAAACAATTTGAAAAAGATAAAGCAGATATTAGCGATAGAATAAAAGCATATATAGCCAGAGAGCTATGGAAGAATACCGGATGGTATTCGGTTTTGTTGAGAGACGACAACCAGTTTAAGAAAGCATATAAATTATTCGGCGAATCAGCTAAGATGCCAGGTTTAACAAATTAACGATCAAAATGAATCAATCCAAAATAGATTTTCACGAAAGCAGCATCATAAAAGAAGTTAAGCTATTTCCGTACAAAGAAACATTCCCGAAACTTCATTCGTCAGTTTTTCTTGCAAGCGGCGTAAAAATTATCGGCAATGTGGAAATTGGTGAAGGCTCTAGTGTATGGTATAATAGTGTAGTAAGGGGAGATGTTCATTATATTAAGATTGGAAGCAGCACAAATGTACAAGACTGTAGTATGCTGCACGTTACAAACGGGAAATAT